>CAMPIK010000269.1 GCA_946886325.1 uncultured Shinella sp. | reverse complement strand
GTCGCACCGGAGATCGCGAAGACCTTGTCCGCTCCTGCCGCTTCGAGCTCGGCGACAGTCGTCAGCGGGCGCGCGACCGTCACGGCGCTGTCTCCGCCATGGGCGCCCAGAGCACCTGCTCGATCCGCGAAGCACCCGTCGCCAGCATCACCAGCCGGTCGAAGCCGAGCGCGATGCCACTCGCCTCGGGCATCAGCGCAAGTGCTGCGAGGAAGTCCTCGTCGATGGGATAGGTCTCGCCATAGACCCGCTGCTTCTCGGCCATCTCCGCCTCGAAGCGGCGGCGCTGTTCGGCGGGATCGGTGAGTTCGCCGAAGGCATTGGCGAGTTCGACGCCGCAGGCATAGAGCTCGAAGCGCTCGGCGACGCGGCTGTCCCGCGGTGCCGGCCGGGCGAGCGCTGCCTCCGAGACCGGATATTCGCAGAGAAGGGTGGCCCGGCCGACGCCGAGATCGGGCTCGACGCGCTCGACCAGCACCCGGCTGAAGATGTCGGCCCAGGTGTCGTCGGCAGCGACCCGGATACCTGCGGCCGTGGCCTGTGCCGCAAGCGCCGCGCGATCGGTCTGGCCGTCGTCGGCGATTGTCGCAAGGAGGTCAATATTGGCAAAACGACGGAAGGCATCGGCAACGGTCAGCCGCTCGGGCTCGGCGAAGGGATCGCAGGTCCGGCCGCGATAGGAGAGATTGTCCACGCCGGCCGTCGTCGCGGCCAGCGCCAGGATCGCCGCGCAATCGGCCATCAACACGTCGTAGCCTTCGCCTACGCGATACCATTCCACCATGGTGAATTCCGGATGGTGCAGCGGTCCGCGCTCGCGGTTGCGGTAGACATGGGCGAAACAGGCGATGCGCCGCTCGCCGGCGGCCAGCAGCTTCTTGCAGGCAAATTCCGGCGAGGTGTGCAGGTAGAGCGGCGTGCGCGTGCCGGCATGGCCGATGGCGGATGTCTCGAAGGCATGCAGGTGCGCCTCGTTGCCGGGCGAGACCTGGAGCGTCGGCGTGTCGACCTCGATGAAGTTCTTTTCGGCGAAATAGCCGCGCAGGGCAGCCTGGATGCGGTTGCGCGCCAAGAGAAACGGCCGCCGGTCGGCATGGACATCGGGCGTCCACCACGGGGACGGTTTCTGGTCGTTCACGCTCATCGCCAGGTTTCTTCCAGCATTCCGGGCGGCGCGCTGGCCTTTTGCCGGAATATGGGGTAGGTGCGGCCCCAATCCGCATTTTCCGCGCCGGGACGATTTCGCACGTCCTTACGACGCGGCCAGATCAGTTACAAGGAAGACTTATGGTAAAGGTCATCGCTTCTTCCCTCCGCAAGGGAAATGTGCTCGACGTCGACGGCAAGCTCTACGTGGTTCTGACGGCCCAGAACTTCCATCCCGGCAAGGGCACGCCCGTCACCCAGGTCGACATGCGCCGCATTTCGGATGGCGTGAAGGTCTCCGAGCGCTACCGCACGACCGAGCAGGTCGAGCGCGCCTTCGTCGAGGACCGCGAGCACACTTTCCTCTATGAAGACGGCGACGGCTTCCATTTCATGAATCCGGAAAGCTACGACCAGGTGACGATGTCCGTCGAGGACATCGGCGACCTCAAGGCCTATCTCCAGGAAAGCATGACGGTCATCCTGTCGATCCACGAGGGCATCGCGATCGCGATCGACCTGCCGCGTCACGTGACGCTGGAGATCATCGAGACCGAGCCGGTCGTCAAGGGCCAGACGGCCTCCTCGTCCTACAAGCCCGCCATCCTGTCGAACGGCGTGCGCACGCTCGTTCCACCGCACATCCAGGCCGGCACCCGCGTCGTGATCGCGACGGAAGACGGCTCCTACGTCGAGCGCGCCAAGGACTGATGCCGTTTCGCCGCCCGGCTGTTTGCGCAGCGGGCGGCATTCACCCTTCCAAACAGCCGAAAATCCGTTAAGACCGATGACCGGCTCTTACCTCAACGAGACGGACGGTTCCCGCATGACAAAATTCGACGTGCTGACGGTTGGCAACGCCATCGTCGACATCATCGCGCGCTGCGAAGAAGACTTCATCACCGACAACGGCATCATCAAGGGCGCGATGAACCTGATCGATGCCGAGCGGGCGGAACTGCTCTACTCCCGCATGGGACCGGCTCTCGAAGCGTCGGGTGGAAGCGCGGGAAACACGGCGGCCGGCATTGCGAGCTTCGGCGGCAAGGCCGCCTATTTCGGCAAGGTCTCGAACGACCAGCTCGGCGAAATCTTCACCCACGACATCCAGGCCCAGGGCGTGCATTTCAAGACGAAGCCGCTCGAAGGCTTTCCGCCGACGGCCCGCTCGATGATCTTCGTCACCGAGGACGGCGAGCGCTCGATGAACACCTATCTCGGCGCCTGCGTCGAGCTCGGCCCGGAAGACGTGGAAGCCGATGTCGTGGCTGAGGCGAAAGTCACCTATTTCGAAGGCTATCTCTGGGACCCGCCGCGCGCCAAGGATGCGATCCGCGAATGCGCGCGCATCGCGCATGAGCACAAGCGCGAAATGTCGATGACGCTCTCCGACAGCTTCTGCGTCCACCGCTATCGCGGCGAATTCCTCGATCTCATGCGTTCCGGCACGGTCGATATCGTCTTTGCGAACCGCGCCGAAGCGCTCGCGCTCTACGAGACCGACGACTTTGACCATGCGCTGACGAAGATCGGCGAGGACTGCAAGCTTGCCGCCGTCACCATGAGCGAGGAAGGCTCGATCATCGTCACCGGCGGCGAACGCATCAAGGTCGATGCGATCGAGGTCAAGCGCATCATGGATACGACCGGTGCGGGCGATCTCTATGCGGCGGGTTTCCTCTACGGCTATACGAACGGCCGTTCGCTTGCCGATTGCGGCCGGCTCGGAAGCCTTGCGGCGGGCATCGTCATCGAGCAGGTCGGGCCGCGTCCGATGTTGTCGCTGGCGACGGCGGCCCGCGAGGTCGGGCTGGTCTGAGCGGTTCCCGCTCCGATCCGCCTGCGCGCGACGCCTATTTGAAGGCTTCGCCCGGATAGGCGCCCCAGATCTCTTCCTGCGAGACCCAGCCATTGGTGCCGTCGGCTTCCGCGCGGCACCAGTCGCCATTGCATTCGCCCACCTTGACGACGACGCCAGGCTGAAGCTTCGCGACGACGGCGCTGTTGCCGAGCGCCTCGCGGCGCATGTTGACGTAGATATCGTCGCCCTTGCCGCGCATCCACGGTGCGGTGATGGCAGTGCGTTCGCCGGATAGAAGCGCCTGGTTCACCCAGCCTTCGGTGCCGTCGGCATCGCGCACGCGGCGCCAGTTGTCATATTCCTGGATGATCTCCATCGGCACGCCTGATTTCAGGTAGCGCCAGGCGACGGCATAGTCGAGGCTTGGGCCAACGCGCAGGTTGACGCTCTTGGCCTTGAGGCTGACGAAGCGGGGCAGCGGCAGGCCGCTCGGGCCCTTGGCGGCTTGCGCGAAAGCGATACTCGCAAACGGCGATAGCACGGCAAGTGCTGCGACCGTCACGACGGCGAGGCGAGCGATGGTGTTACGCATGACAAGAACCCGTTTGGACTCGTAGTCGAGCACTGACCACCGGACCGGCGCTTCGATCGCAAAACGGCAAGGGCGCATATGTGCGGATTGTCTTCGCGACCGGGTCTGGTAGAAATTGCCCCTGATCAGCCAAGTCTCGCCTGTCTTGGTTAAGAACCCGTCAACGGATGCCGGTGAAATCGATGACGAACAAGAAGAAGCCCAAGGTCTACATCACCCGCCGCCTGCCGGATGTGGTGGAGACGCGGATGCGCGAGCTTTTCGACGCCGAGCTCAACATCGACGACCGGCCGCGCACGCAGCCGGAACTGGTTGCGGCGGTCAAGTCGGCCGACGTTCTGGTGCCGACGGTGACGGACCGGATCGATTCGGCCCTGATCGAGCAGGCCGGCCCGCAGCTCAAGCTGATCGCAAGTTTCTCCAACGGCGTCGACAACATCGACGTGGACGCGGCGGCAAGGCGCGGCATCACGGTCACCAACACGCCGAACGTGCTGACCGAAGACACCGCCGACATGACGATGGCGCTGATCCTCGCCGTGCCGCGCCGGCTGGCGGAAGGTGCGCGCATCCTGACCGACCGCAAGGGCGAATGGGCCGGCTGGTCGCCGACCTGGATGCTCGGCCATCGCATCTGGGGCAAGCGCCTCGGCATCGTCGGCATGGGCCGGATCGGCACGGCCGTCGCCCGCCGCGCCAAGGCCTTCGGCCTTTCGATCCATTACCACAACCGCTCCCGCGTCCATCCGGAGACCGAGGACCAGTTGGAGGCGACCTATTGGGACAGCCTCGACCAGATGCTCGCCCGCGTCGATATCGTCTCGGTCAACTGCCCCTCGACGCCGGCAACGTTTCATCTTCTTTCCGCCCGCCGCCTCGCCCTGATGCAGCCGACGAGCTATCTGGTGAACACGGCGCGCGGCGGGATCATCGACGAGACGGCGCTGATCAAATGCCTGCGGGAGGGCAGGATCGCCGGCGCCGGCCTCGACGTTTTCGAGAACGAACCGGCGGTCGATCCGAAGCTCGTCAAGCTCGCGTCGGAGGGCAAGGTGGTGCTGCTGCCGCATATGAGCTCGGCCACGATCGAGGGCCGCATCGACATGGGTGAGAAGGTCGTCATCAACATCCGCACCTTCTTCGACGGGCACCGTCCGCCGGACCGCGTCCTGCC
>CAMPIK010000268.1 GCA_946886325.1 uncultured Shinella sp. | reverse complement strand
GACGACCGGTCGCGTTGGACGACGACGCTCAGGAGGGCGAGGAGGCCGGAGCCGAGCATCAGGACGACGGATACGGCGTTCAGCACGGGCGTCGAGCCTACCTTCACCATGCGGTCGTACATGGTGACGGTCAGCGGGGCGTCGGAGCCGACGAGCATCAGGGTCGTGTTGAAGTTCTCGAAGGAGACCAGGAAGGCGACGACGAAGGCGGAGAAGAGGGCGGGGAACAGGAAGGGCAGCGTGATCGTCGCCAGCACCCGCACGCCGCTTGCGCCGAGGTTCAGCGCCGCCTCTTCCAGCGCGATATCGAATTTCTGCAGGCGCGCCGCGATGACCAGCGTGGTGATCGTCGTCAGGAAGGAGAACTGGCCGAGCACGACGAGGGGAATGCCGGGCCGGAGCCATGTCAGGAAGAGGCCCAGTTCCCGGTCGGCGAAATTGGCGATCATCGAGGCGAAGACCAGGATCGATATGCCGAGGATGACGCCCGGAATGACCAGCGGCACCACCATGAGGATGTAGAGAACCGGCTTGAAGGGGAATTCCTTCCGGACGAAGAGGAAGGCATTGGCCGTTCCGGCCGCAACCGAAAGGGCCGCGACGATCAGGCCGATATAGATCGAATTGCCAAGCCCGCGCAGCAGCCGCTCGTCGTGCAGCAGGCCGAGCTTCGGCTCCGTCGGCGAGAAGAACCAGTCAAGCGTGAAGCCGCGCCAGGGCAGCGACGGAAACAGCGAATCGTTGAAGGCGAAGGCGCCGGCGGCCAGAAGCGGCGCCACGAGATAGAGGAAGAAGATCAGCACATAGGCGCGGTAGATCCAGAGGAGATGGGCCGGGGTCCGCATCGGTTCACTCCTTGGCGACGGTGGTGGCGAGGCTCTGGCCGGTCAGCCTCAGGCCCGCCCAGACGACGAAGGAGGTGAAGGCGAGCAGCAGCACGCCGAAGGTGGCGCCGGCCTCCCAGTTGTAGCGCGTGATGAACTGGTTGTAGATCTGCTCGGTGAACCAGCTCGAATTCTTGCCGCCGAGCAGGATCGGCGTCAGGTAGCTGCCGGCCGCCAGCATGAAGGTGATGATGCAGCCGGACACGATGCCGGGCATGGCATAGGGCACGACGATGCGGCGGAAGACCGTGAAGCGCGAGCCGCCGAGATTGTAGCCGGCTTCCAGCATCGCGTCGTCCATGCCCTGCAGTGTCGAGACGAGCGGCACGATCATGAAAAGGATGACCGTGTAGACGAGGCCGATGACCACGGTGATGTCGTTGTAGAGCATCTCGACGGGTTCGGCGATGATGCCGAAATTGACCAGTGCGGTCGAGATCACGCCGGTCTCGCGCAGAAGCACGATCCAGCCATAGGCGCGCACGAGATCGCTCACCCAGAGCGGGATCAGGCACATCAGGAACAGGGCGGCGCGGCTGCGCTCGCGGGCGACCTTGGCGATGTAATAGGCGACGGGAAAACCGATGACGAGCGCAAGCGCCGTGACCAGGATCGAGATCCAGGCGGTGCGCAGCAGCGTGTTGCGGTAGATCGGCTCGCCGAAGAAGGCGGCATAGTTGGCAAAGCCGTGTTCATATTCGTTGAACCCGACCTTCTCGCGCAGCGAGACATAGCCGATGCCGATCTGCGGCAGGAGGATCAGCAGGCCGATCCACAGCGCGAAGGGCGCCATCAGCAGGATCAGCGACAGGCGTCCCGCATCGCGGCCCATCAGGCTTTCCTCCTCGCGAAGATCCGGGCGCGCTCCGGCTGCCAGACGAGGGTTACCGCGTCGCCCTGCCCGACCTCGGCGGCTGCGGAGAGGTCCGCCACCTCGATCAGATGGCCATGGGCGGTGCGCACGAGGATGCGGGAATTGGCGCCGTTGAAGAGAAGGCTCTCGACCGTGCCGGCAAGGCCGATCTCTCCGGATCCAGCGCCGACCGTGAGTGCCTCCGGCCGCAGGAAGACCTCGACGGCGTCGCCCGCCTGGCTTCCGTCGGCAATGCGTCCGACGACCGTGCCGCCGCTGTCGAGATCGACGCGCGCCTTGTCGCCGTTGATGGCCGCGACGCGGCCGGGCAGGCAGTTCGCATCGCCGACGAAGCCCGCGACGAAACCGGACACCGGCGCATCGTAGAGTTCGCGCGGCGTGCCGATCTGCTCGAAGCGGCCGGCATTCATCACGGCGACGGCATCGGACATGACGAGCGCTTCGGACTGGTCGTGGGTGATATAGAGGAAGGTCGTTTCGAACTGGTGCTGGAGCTGCTTCAGCTCGATCTTCATGTGCTCGCGCAGCTTGAGGTCGAGCGCGCCGAGCGGCTCGTCGAGCAACAGCACGTCGGGCTCGAGCACCATGCAGCGGGCAATCGCGATGCGCTGCTTCTGGCCGCCGGAGAGCTGGCCGATCTGCTTCTGCTCGACGCCCGGCAGGCCGACCCTGTCCAGCACGCGCGCCACCTTCTTCGGGATTTCCGCCTTGGCGTCGCCGCGGCAGCGCAGGCCATAGGCGATGTTCTCGCCGACATTCATCATCGGGAAGAGCGCCAGATGCTGGAAGACCATCTTGACGTTGCGCCGGTTGGGGGCAAGCGTCACCACGCTCTCGCCCTTGATCCGGATATCGCCGGAAGTCGGGCTTTCGAAGCCGGCGATCATCCGCATCAGCGTGGTCTTGCCGCAGCCTGATGGTCCGAGGATCGAGAAGAACGAACCGGAGGGGATGTCGAGGGAGACATTCGAAACGGCCGTGAAGGCTCCGAATTTCTTGGTAACGCTGGCACAGCTCAGGTCATACATCGCGCACAATCCATTTCGGGAGCCGGTCGGGACGAAGGCCGCCCCGGCCGGGTTTTTCATCGCGTGCTATTGGCTGGTCTAGCGCATTTCCGGCGATATCCGGATCACCGGAAATGCGCTAGGTTTCGTTCTTGCCGCATTGTCCGACGCCGAAGCGATGACGCTTCAGCTGGAAATGCTTCAGTTCGAGGCAGCCTTGATCCGCTCCAGCGCGATGCCTTCCATGTCCTCGATACCCGGAGGAATATTGGCGAAGAACTTCAGGTTGTCGATGTCGGCCTGGGTGAAGGCCGCCCCGACCGCCGCCTTCTTGTCCTCCGGCAGCAGATCGATCGCGTTCGGAACCGCCGCGATTGCGCCCGTTGAAGCCGACATGACCTTGACGTTCTCCGGCTGGATCACGAAGTTGATCCACTTGTAGGCGGCATCGTCCGCCTCGCCGCCACGCGGGATGGCGAAGGTGTCGATCCAGGCGAGCGCGCCGGTTTCCGGCGGCACGAAGACGATGTCCTTGTTCTCGCCATAGAGCTTGAAGGCCGTCGAATCCCAGGTCTCCGACAGGATCACCTCGCCCGACAGCATCAGCGCCGACAGGTCGTCGCCGCCGGTCCAGTAGGTCTTCAGGTTGTCCTTGCAGGCGATCAGCTTCTCGGTGACCTTGTCGAGCATGCCCTGGTAGGCGGCCTTGTCGGCGTAGAGCTCGAAGGGGTTCATGTCCATCGAGAAGGCGGTGCCGAGCAGGATCGTGCGGCGCAGGCGCATCGAGGTGCGGCCCTTGTACTTCGGATCGCAAAGGTCGGCCCAGCTCTTGGCGTCGGGCGCTTCCTTCTTGTTCGCCATGATGCCAGACGTGCCCCACTGATGCGGCACGGCATAGACGCCGCCCTCGATCGTGGTGTTCTGCTTGACGCCGTCGAGCAGGTTCGGCGCCATCTGGTCGGTATTGATCTTGGTGAGATCGAGCGGCTTGTAGATGTTGTATTCGAGCTGCGCCGCATAGATGCGGTCGTGGCTCGGCTGTGCCAGGTCGTAGCCGGTGCCGCCGGTGGCGCGCAGCTTGGCGATCATTTCCTCATTGTTGGAGAAGGTTACCTCGACCTTGATGTCGGGGTTCTCCGCCTCGAATTTCTTGATCAGTTCGTCAGGCGCGTAGCTGCCCCAGGTCAGAAGCCGCAGGGTTTCGGCCTGCGCCGTCGATACGGAGGCCACAAGCAGGATCGCCGTCGCCGCCAGAAGTCTGTTTCCCAGTTTTCCCATTTCATTCTCCTCTTTGGTGACAATCGTTATTGGTCTTTGTCGTTGTCATTCCCGGCAGGCCGGCCCGAAGGCCTGCAACCGCTGACGCGTCCCTGTTCGGCCGGGGCCGTGACACGTGCGCCATTTCCGCATTGGAAGCTCAAACTGGCCATCATGAAATATCCATTCTTTCCATTGTTGAGGGCCAGTATGGATTGGGGCTCCTTCCTGTTCAGATGCCGAAACGATCCCTCAGCCGGTAGAAATGCACGGCCGGCGCGAGGAACCAGGGATTGCCGAAATAGTAGGATCGCGTCGGAAAGGCCGTCTCGGCATAGCCCGTGCGGCCTTCCGCCTTGCCGAGGATGGTCTGGGCGGTCCGCATGCCGAGATAGCCGGCCATACCGACCCCGGACCCGCAATAGCCCATCGCATAGTGGATGCCGTCTTCAGCGCCGGCATGGGCGAGCGTGTCGAACGTGTAGCCGACATAACCCATCCAGGAATGGGTCACCCGGTAGCCGGCAAGCTGCGGAAAGAGGCGCAGCATTTCCTTGTAGAGGAGCGGGCCGCTCTGGCGCGGATCGGTTTCCGCCATGCTGACCCGGCCGCCGAAGAGGATGCGCCGCCGGTCGGGCGATGCGCGGAAATAGTAGAGAACGCGCCTCGTATCGGAGACCACCCGGTTCTTCGG
>CAMPIK010000267.1 GCA_946886325.1 uncultured Shinella sp. | reverse complement strand
TCGGACAGCAGCACCCATTCCTGCCGGCGGCCGTCGCTCGCATGGCCGACTTCCGTCAGGAACTCGACCGCCTGCCGCCAGTCGTCCTGCGTCGGCCGCGTTTCGCGGATCAGCTTGTGCAGATGGTCGATGAAGGGAACCATGAAGGATTGCAAAGGCCCTTCCGCGCGCTTGTCGAGCCGCTGGGCCACAAGTTGCGCGGAATTGCTTTCGCTGAACGATTTGTCTGGCATGACTCCTCCCATGACCGCAGCCTAGCAGGCCGGATTTGCGCGCTTGATAATTTTTTGGCGGCTTTATATGCATTATTGTTATGAAGATCGACGAGCGACATCTCGTGCAACTCGCGGCGGTCGTCCAGGCAGGCGGCGTGACCGAGGGTGCGGCCATGCTGGGGCTGAGCCAGCCGGCGGTTTCCCGCACGCTTGCCATGCTGGAAAGGCGGCTCGGCGAGCCGCTGTTCCTGAAGGGACGCCGGCCCTTGCAGCCGACGCCGCTCGGCCGGGCGCTGGCCGACCACGGCCAGGCGATGCTGACCGCCTCGCGCAAGGCCTCGGCCCTCGTCGAGGGCTTTCGCCATGGTCGCACCGGCGTCGTGCGCGTCGGCGGCACGCCCTTCTTCATGGATGCGCTGATCGCCGGCATGATCGCCGGCTTCCAGAACACCCATTCCGAGGTCCGTATCGAACAGAGCTACGGCTATCTGTCGGAGCTCAGGGCCGCCATTCTCGCAGACCGCATCGATCTCGCCATCTGCCCGATCGACATGCTCGACGAGGGCTCCGGCATGCATTTCCAGGAACTGCTGCCCGGCCGCAACGTGGTCGCCTGCCGGGTGACGCATCCGCTTCTGATGAGGCGCAAGCTGAAGGGGCCGGAACTGCTCGACTATCCCTGGATCGCCCCGCCACCCGGCAGCCCGCTGCTGGCGGATCTGCGCAGCCTCGTGCTCTCGCTCGGTGCCACCGAGACCAAGATCCGCTATGCCGGCGGCTCGCTGACGAGCGCCATGAACTACATGAAGGAAAGCGACGCGCTGACCATCCTGCCGCACAGCGTCGTCTTCGCCTATCGCAATGAAAAGGCGATCACCGCGCTTCCGGTCAACATTCCGCACCCGGAGCGGGCGCTCGGCCTTCTCCGGCGCAAGGAAGACCTCGGCGCGCCCGCCGTCGAGGCCTTTTCGGCGCATGTGCGCAAGAGTTTCGAGAACCTGAGGCATCTGATCAAGCGCCACGAGCAATCCGTGGTGTGGGGGATGTAGGAGCCGGCGACCGGAGCCGCCGGCGGACAGGTCAGAAGGTCGCCGAATCGTCCGGCCACAAGAGAACCGGTGCCGAAGCCGCATCGACCACGGGACCGAGCCCATGCCAGGCGCGGTTGGCATAGACCAGCGTTTCGGATGGCCGCGTGACATGCGAGGCCGGCGAAACCGCTGTCAGTTCCGCCGTCACCAGGCAGGCGCCCGGTGTTTCCAGCCGGCCGCGCAGTTCGGCCCGGAACCACAGGTCGACCTGCGGATAATAGGGCTCGCCGGTGTCCAGCCGCGCCCACCGCACGTCGGGACCGAAACGGTCCTTGCCGCTCGTCGCGCAGAGGCGGGCGAGCGCCATGTCGCTGCGGCGCACGAAATGGATGACGACCGAGGCGGCCGTTTCCACCACCTTCGCGCTCGACGACGATGCCGAGAGCGAGAAGGCGACCATGGGTGGCGCTGCGCTAATCGAGATCAGCGAACTGACGGTGAGCGCGACGGGGCCGCTTCCGGCATCCGCCGTGATGATGGCGACGCCGGCCGGGTGATGACGGAAGGCCATAAGGAACGCTTCCGTCACGGGCGACGCAACGGCTGCGGCACCTGTCTCCGATGCCGCCGCCTTCGCCGCGATACTCGTCATCGCCTCGCTCATTTCTTCTCGATCAGGTCGTAGAACTGCCAGACCCGGTCGCTCCAGATGCCGCCGATGTCGCGGCCCGCGGCGCCGACGATGTTGGGGTTGATGGTGAAGTGGTTCGCCGCCGTCAGCATCTCGCGATAGATGCGCTGCATGACGCCGTAGCGCAGCGACGCGCCGCCGGCCGCCCGGTAGACGAACTGGCAGGCATCGACGCCGGCCTCGTGCACTTCCGATTTTGCCAGATGCACCAGGCTGATCTGGCGGGTCGACATGCGGTGCCCCGCCTCGATCGACGCCTCGACCTCGCGCCAGACCTCGAAGAGGAAGGCGCGGGCGGCGCGTACGCGGGCCTCGGCGCGGCCGAAATCGTACCAGAACTTGTCGCTTTCCCCGAGCAGGCCGGCACGGCCGGTCTTGGTGCGGGCATATTTCGCCATCTCGTCGAGGATCCGGCGCGATGCGCCGATCGCCCAGCCGGAATGGCCGATGGCCGCAAGGCCGACCACGCCGAGGCTGAAGAATTCCTGCATGCGCTGCGGCTCGGCCGTCAGGATCGGGAACACCATGTCATCGGGAATGAAGACGTCCTTGGCCGCATAGTCGATGCTGCCCGTCGCCTGGAGCCCCAGAACGTTCCAGTTGCCGAGCAGGTCGTGATCCTCCACCGGAGCGTGGGCGCAGAGCACGATCACGTCGCCGTTCTCGTCCTTGGCCGGCTGGCCATTGCCGTCGTCGAGCAGCGCCGCGGTGTGCGTATAGGTCGCGTGGTAGATTCCGCTCGCATAGGACCATTTGCCGTTCAGCCTATAGCCGCCGTCGACCTTCTTCAGCATGCCGGTCGGCGTGCCCTGGCCCGAGAAACGGTTGTCTACCTCGCCGCCGAACAGCCGGCCGATCGCCGTATCCGGCAGGAAGGCCGCCGACATGGCGCCGATGCAGGTATGCACCATGGAGATCCAGCCGGCTGCGCCGCTGTGATAGGTCACGGCCTCGATGAGCTGCAGGCCCTGGGTCGGCGAAAGCTGCGCGCCGCCGATGTCCTCGCCGGCGAAGACGTGGCTCATGCGCAAGGGTTTCAGCGCCTCGAAGGTCTCCTCGTTGAGGCGCCCGAGCTTTTCGTTGTCTTCCGAATTCTTGTCGAGCAGGGGGCCGATCTTCTCGACATGCGCCATCAGCGACGCGAAATCCGTCTTCGTTCCCCAGTAGCTGCCTGCATGCTTGATAGGTGCGTTCATGACAATTCCTCCTTGATTGGGGTCATCGCGGCGCCGCCTTCCGGGGGCCGCCTCGTGCTGTTGCTAACCGGCGAGGAAATCGCCGATGGCGGTGACGGTGCGCGGGTCTTCCTGCATGACGAAATGGCCGGTGCCGGCAACGATCAGCGTGCGGGCATCGGGGATGCTCTTCTCCCAGACCGGTGCCTGGGAGGCCGGAAGCATGCGGTCCATGTCGCCCCAGACGACAAGCGTTTCGTTCGGAATGCGGCTCAGCCAGCGGCCGAGGTTCGGGTGGCCCATGCCGTGCACTTTCAGGATGTTGCCGAGGGCAGGGCCTTCCTTCTCGCGCGCCGCGACGAAGGCCTCGACCGAGGGGCATTCGGAGCCGCCGGGGAAATAGCGGGCCGCGACCTCGACATTGTGGGCGAGGTAGCCGGGAAACTCTTCCGGCGCGATCGCGCCGAGATCGGCGCCGGGGTGGTCGGGATGGTTGAGGCCGGCGGGTGCGATCAGCACCAGCCTGCCGAAGCGCTCGCCGGCAACGGCCGCCAGTTCCGCCGCCATCCAGCCGCCCATCGAATGGCCGACGAGATGCGGCTTCTCGAGCCCGAGCGTGGAAACGAGGCGCAGGTTGTGGATCAGCATGTCCTGCATGCCGGTGATATGCGGTGCCGCGCCGCTCTCGCCGAAACCCGGATGGAAGGGCAGGTAGACGCGGAACCGGTCCGCCAGCCCGCGGGCCCAGTCGTAGCCTTCGATCGTTGCCGCGCCGTGCAGTGCAAGGACGGCGGGTCCGTTGCCGATCGCCTTGACCACCGTATGGACGCCGTCGATCTCGTGCGCCAGTGTCTCGAATTCCATCCTGTCCTCCTTCAAAAACCGGTCAGGCGGCATCTGCCGCAATCAGAACCTTGCATTGCGTGGTCCGGCGCTTCAGCCCCTCGAACGTCTCGGGCACGTCGCGGAAGCCGATCGTGTCCGTGATCAGCGCCTGCGGGCGAAAGCGGCCGGGGCCAAGCGCGCCGAGCGCCGTTTCGAATTCCGCCATGTTGAAGAACACGGCGAAGACGACCCTGATCTCCTTGGAAAGGGCCGCGAAGGGGTCCCAGTCGTCGCCACCGACGCAGAGCCCGACGCCGACGACGGTGCCGTGCGTCCTGACCAGACGGCAGGCGAAATCGATCAGCCCGCGCTTGCCGACGCACTCGAAGACGATGTCGGGGCTGCCGCCGGTCAGCGTGCGGAACTCGTCCGCGAGGCCGGGACCGGAGAGCGCGAAGCCGGTCGCGCCGATCGCGGCGGCGCGGTCTTCCTGGTGCCGGTTGATGTCGGCGACGATGACGTCGCGTGCGCCGTAGCGCCTTGCCCAGAAGGCGACGAGCAGGCCGATCGGCCCGGCGCCGAGGATCAGCACGCGCTCGCCCGGCTTGAGCCCCGAGCGCATGACGCAATGGAGCGCCACGGCGACCGGCTCGGCAAGCGCGCCCTCCGCGGTCGGCAGGTCGTCCGGCAGGATGCGGCACTGCCGCGCCGCGACCGTCGTGAACTCGGCATAGCCGCCGCCGATCAGCCGCATTTCGGCGCACCAGGCGGGCTCACCGCGATGGCAGCT
>CAMPIK010000266.1 GCA_946886325.1 uncultured Shinella sp. | reverse complement strand
CCGGCCATCATGACGCCCGGCCGATCGTTGCCGCCGAAGACCAGCGGGCGCTCCTCGGCGCCGGTCGCAAGGATCGCCTGCTTCGCGACGATGCGCCAGAGCCGCTCGATGGGGCGCTTCGGATCGATGGTGCCGACATGTTTCTGAACACGCTCGACGGCGCCGAAGACGTGGTCGTCGTACCAGCCGAAGGCGGTGGTGCGGGCGAGGATGTCGACATTCGGCAGGCTGTCGAGTTCGGCGATCACCGTCGCCGCGAAATCCTGCGCAGGGACATCGCCGATGGTCGCGGTTTCCGACAGCAGGCTGCCGCCGGGCCGCTCGCCTTCGTCCAGCAGCAACACACGTGCCCCGGCGCGGCCGGCGGTCAGCGCCGCCGCAAGGCCGGCGGGACCGGCGCCGATAACGAGCAGGTCGCAATGCGCCCAGCTTTTCTCGAAGCTATCAGGGTCTGGCTCGTGCGTGGCGCGGCCGAGGCCGGCGGCGCGGCGGATGATCGGCTCGTAGACCTTCTCCCAGAAGGCGGCCGGCCACATGAAGGTCTTGTAGTAGAAGCCGGCGCCGAGCAGCGGGCCGGCAAGGCTGTTGATCGCGCCGATATCGAAGGCGAGCGACGGCCAGCGGTTCTGGCTTCCGGCGGCAAGGCCGTCATAGAGCGCCTGCACGGTGGCGCGCGTATTCGCCTCGCGACGCCCGTCGCGGCCGATGGTGACGAGCGCGTTCGGTTCGGCGGCGCCGGCCGTCAGGATGCCGCGCGGGCGGTGATACTTGAAGCTGCGGCCGACAAGGCCGATGCCGTTGGCAAGCAGGGCCGAGGCGAGCGTGTCTCCTTCGAGACCGGCCAGCGCCTTGCCGTCGAAGGTGAAATTGAGCCGGGTCCGGCGATCGACGAGGCCGCCGCGGGCAAGACGGTAGGAAGTCATGCGGCATCTCCCGGAACGAGACCGGCGGCATCGCTGACGGTGTAGACCTCATGAGTCGCGGTGTCGCGCTCGACCACCAGCCAGCGCCGGCAGCCGCCCGAATGGTGCCAGTGCTCGCTGTGCCGGCCGCGCGTGTTCTGCCGCTGGTAGACATAGGCGAACCAGTCCTCGGGGGATGACTCCGGCGCCGGCCGGACGACGGCCGCGTCGCCGCGGATCGAAAATTCCTCCTTGGGGCGCGGGCCGCAATGGGGGCAGGGGATGATGCTTGCCATGAAATGCTGCTCCTGGAGCATTTGCAGCCGCAGCGAATTCGCGTCGGCGTCGGATAATGCAGAAAACGTCTAGTGCAGGTTCGCCTGCGCGCCCTTGCCGCCTTCGTCGATGAGATAGCCGCGCTCGAAGCGGTCGAGCCGCATCTGCCTGGCCGTCTCGTGCGGCTCGTTCTTCGCGATCAGATGGGCGAAGCAATAGCCGGAGGCGGGCGTCGCCTTGAAGCCGCCATAACACCATCCGGCGTTGAGATAGAGATTGTCGATGGCCGTGCGGTCGATGATCGGCGAGCCGTCCATCGACATGTCCATGATGCCGCCCCAGGCGCGCAAGACGCGGACCCGCGACAGCGACGGGATCATCGAGACGCCGACTTCGGCGACATGCTCCACCATCTGGAGATTGCCGCGCTGGGCATAGGAATTGTAGCCGTCGATGTCGCCGCCGAAGACGAGGCCGCCCTTGTCCGACTGCGAGATGTAGAAATGTCCGACGCCGAAGGTGACGACGCCGTCGATAAAGGGCTTGAGCCCTTCCGAGACGAAGGCCTGCAGCACATGGCTTTCGATCGGCAGGGTGAGGTCGGCCATCGCCGCCGTGCGACTGGAATTGCCGGCGGTGGCAAGCGCCAGCTTGCCGCAGCCGATGAAGCCGCGGTTCGTCTCGACGCCGGTCACGCGGCCGTTCTCGCGGCGGATGGCGGTCACCTCGCAATGCTGGATGACATCGACGCCGCGGCTGTCGGCGCCGCGGGCATAGCCCCAGGCAACGGCGTCGTGGCGCACCGTGCCGCCGCGCCGCTGCAAGAGGCCGCCGAGGATCGGGAAGCGCGCATTGTCGAAATCGAGGAAGGGCACCATGCGGCGCACGCCGTCCCGGTCCAGCAGTTCGGCGTCGACCCCGTGCAGCCGCATCGCGTTGCCGCGCCGCGTATAGGCGTCGCGCTGGGCGTCGGAATGGTAGAGGTTCAGCACGCCGCGCTGGGAGACCATGGCGTTGAAGTTGAAATCCTGCTCCAGCCCCTCCCAGAGCTTCAGCGACAGTTCGTAGAACGGATTGTTGCCGGGCAGCAGATAGTTCGAGCGGATGATCGTGGTGTTGCGGCCGACATTGCCGGAGCCGAGATAGCCCTTTTCCAGCACCGCGACATTGCGGATGCCGAATTCCTTGGCGAGGTAATAGGCCGTCGACAGGCCATGCCCGCCGCCGCCCACGATGATGACGTCGTAATGCGGCTTCGGCGCGGGATCGCGCCAGGCGGGCTGCCAGTTTCGGTTGCCCGAAAAGGCGTTCTTCAGAAGCGACAGGGCGGAGTAGCGCATGGCTGGACCTCGGAATTTCTGTCGCCATCCTTTCATGTTGCCGCTCGATTTCTTGCGGGAATGAGACAAATCCCTATAAGTTCGGGACATGACCATGTCCGACGACAGCCAGGTCCAGACCTACGGCTTCATCCTGATCGACGGGTTCGCGCTGATGTCCTACGCATCGGCGAGCGAGCCGTTGCGCGCGGCGAATCTTCTGGCTGGCCGCGATCTCTACCGGCTTTCCGCGTTCTCGCCTGATGGCAGCATGGCGCGCGCCTCCTCGGGCGCTCTGGTGCCGAGCGCGCCCTTGCCGGCGAAAGCCGACGGCCTGCACACGGTCTTCGTCTGCGCCGGCGGGGGGCCTGCCGGCTGGAACGCGCCGGGCGTGCTCGGCACGCTCCGGCTGCTTGCCCGGCAGGGCGTGCGTCTCGGCGGCATTTCGGGGGGCGCCTATCTTCTGGCCGAAGCGGGCCTGCTCGACGAGCGGCGCTTCACCATTCACTGGGAGCATGCGCCGGCGCTGGCCGAGGCCTTTCCGACGCTGTTGCCCGAGCGCGCCCGCTTCGTCGTCGACGGCAACCGCATCACCTGCGGCGGCGGCATCGCGCCGCTCGACATGATGCATGCGCTGATCCGCGAGCGCATGGGCGACGCCTTCGCGCGGCGGGTCAGCGACTGGTACCTGCACACGCAGGTCGGCGAGCCGGCGGCACCCCAGCGCGCTTCGCTCGCCGAGCGCCACGGCGTGCATCATCCGGCGCTGCTGGCGGTGCTGGAAAAGATGGAATCCAGCATCGAGACGCCGCTGTCGCGGGGCGCGCTCGCCCGCATGGCCGGCGTGTCGATGCGCCACCTCGACCGGCTGTTCGCCGAGCGCATGGAGTCGAGCTTTCTCGGTGAATACCGCCGCATCCGCCTCGATCACGCCCGCAAGCTGCTGTCGCAGAGCGCGCTGTCGATCGCCGAGGTGGCGATCGCCTGCGGCTATTCGAGCCCCGGCCATTTCGCCTCCGTCTTCCGCGAGCGCTACGGACTTTCGCCGAAAGCCTGGCGCGACCAGTCGGCGGATTGATTTCTTGACAGGCGAGGAAGTTTCACTGTCAGGATAGTGAGACGGTTTGCGACAAGGAGTGCGGGCGATGGCGAAGAAGGCGACGAAAGAGGCTGAGGCGGCCGACCGGCTGAAGCCGGCGCTCTCGCAGGACCCGCACGCGCTGCGCGAGCCGAAGGAGAACAACCTCGAAATGGCGATCGGCCACGAGGTGCGCGCCTTCCGCAAGAAGCTCGGCATCACCGTCACGGACCTTTCGGCGGCCACCGGCATCTCGCTCGGCATGCTGTCGAAGATCGAGAACGGCAATATCTCCCCGTCGCTGACGACCTTGCAGTCATTGTCGCGCGCGCTCGGCGTGCCGCTGACGGCCTTCTTCCGCCGCTTCGAGGAGCCGCGCAACGCGATGTTCGTCAAGGCGGGAACCGGCGTCGAGATCGAGCGGCGCGGCACGCGCTCCGGCCACCAGTACAACCTGCTCGGCCATATCGACAACAACACCAGCGGCGTGGTGATGGAGCCCTATCTCATCACGCTGTCGACGGGGTCGGACGTCTTCCCGACCTTCCAGCACGAGGGCATGGAATTCCTCTACATGCTGGAGGGCGAGGTGGTCTACCGCCACGGCGACCGGCTCTTCACCATGCAGCCCGGCGACAGCCTGTTCTTCGACGCCGACGCCCGCCATGGGCCGGAGGTGCTGGTGAAACTGCCGGCGAAGTATCTGTCGATTATTGCCTATCCGCAGGGGTGAGCGGATTGCATGCCTCATCCTGCGAAGCCACAGGATGGATGTGCATCAATATCGGTCGTCATCACGATATTTTCGCATGAAATCGTCGACGCTTTCGGCTGGCGGCTGCATTGATGCCGTCAACGCCCGCAAGCGCTCGATGTCGATCGGCTTCTTCGGTCTCTCCGCCGGCACCGACACCAGCCGCGCGACGACCTTACCGCGCCGCATGATCTCGATTGTCTCGCCCGCCTCGGCGCGTGCAACAAGGCCGCCGAGATGGGCCTTGGCCTCAGTGAGAGTGATGCGCGTCATCGCACTGCTCCTGACTTGCTTGGCGGCCACAATTTACCGATCTTCGGATCCGCCGGCAAGCATCCGGGACACTAGAGCACGTTGGGAATACGGCCCTGGGGGCGGTCCGGCGGGAGGTCCGGGGGGTGG
>CAMPIK010000265.1 GCA_946886325.1 uncultured Shinella sp. | reverse complement strand
GCGGGCAGGAGATAGCGCAGCCCGTCGCTGCCGACGGCAGGCGGGCGCGGCCGCAGGCGGGGCCAGGCCGCCTCCATCTTGTCGCGCAGGATGCCGCCGGCAATGGCCGGCATCGCGGCAGGGTTTTCAATCGCATAGGCAAGCGCGCCGCCGATGCCGCCCTCCCGCTTGCTGTCGAGGAAGTCTCGAAGCGCATGCCGCCGGCCGATCTGCCGGCAGTGGCGCTGCAGGACGGGCACGGCGTCCGCCGGCACATCGCCTGTCGACAGTATGGCCAGTTCCGCATCGCGCAGCGCCTCCAGGTCTTCCGTCCGGTGTTGGCCGCTCAGCGAATTGGCGCGCACCACGGCGCCGTAGCCGCAGCTCTCGATCAGCGTATAGCGGGCACCGTTGAGGAGTGCGCGCAGGTAGAGTTCATAGTCCTCGCCAAGGCGCATCTCCTCCCGGTAGCGAAGCCCATGGGCGTCGAGAAAGTCTCGGCGCATCACCGGTTTCAGGAACCCGAGTTCCCCGCGTGCCGCGCCGCGGCGCGAGAGGTTACCGAGCACGAAGGTCTTAAGGTCGAGCTGCCGCGGCCGTGGCGCAAAGGCTTGCGGCTGCCGGGACATGTCGACCGTCTCCATGAAGGCGATGTTGTCGGCGATGAAGTCCCAGTCGCGACCGGCCAGAAGCCGGCGGAAGCGGCCCGGAAAGAAAAAGTCGTCCGCATCGAGAATGCTGACGAGAGGGGCGGACGACATTTCGATCGCATGATTGCGGGCCGCGGCCGGCCCCCGGTTGACCGGAAACTGCACGATTTCCAGCCGGCCGGTCCCGTCATCGGCTGAAGCCGCCTCCGCCATGGTGCGGTCGTCCGATCCGTCGTCGACCACGATGACCTCTGCCGTCTCCGGCTCCGACAGCGCCGAGCGAACGGCCCGCCCGATCGTTTCCTCCGCGTTTTTCGCGGCAATGATGACACAGACGGTCTCGTCCTCGATCATGATCATACCCTCCGACGCTTGCATCAGTGCGGACGCGCGGGTCTCCTCGCGCTGCAATGCAGCATGTATCGGGAAAAGGGCACAAAGACGGCTCGCTGCGGGAGCGGCGCGACGTCGGAACAATATCAGAACTTCGAGTGGCCGGCCTTGTTGATCGAGACGGGGACCTTGACCTGCGCCTTTTCGGCCTCGTCCTTGCCGGGCGCGCGGCTGCCGGCTTCGGTCTGGCGCGCCTTGGCCGTCCGCCACACAAGATAGAGCATCACAAGGAAATAGCCGATCTGGATGAGAACGGCGCAAATGACCGTCTGGATGAGGGCCGTGACGATCGAGCCGGTCGCGATATAGCTGACGACGGCAAAGGCCAAGAGGGTGAAGAGCATGCTCAGGAAGAAGCGCGGCGCGTAGGCCATGCTCTCCTTCCAGCTCTTGTCCGGCATGCGCTTCATGAGTGGCTCGCCTTCTCCTCATAGGCACCGACTAGATATATAGGGTGTCTCGCCCAGGGGTGCAATCATTGGTATCGGGCGCAACGGCGAGCAACATAGGCACTTCGCCTTGCCCTCGGGTTAAGGCAGCGGCGTCATTTCGCAGAATCATCTGCCCTGTTTTTGCCGCGATTGGGGCAGGTTCGCCCGGATCGGGCCGGCGTCTGCGCCGGAAAGGCGAGTGGGCCGATTCCGGCTGCATGCGCTGGGTTGCGCCAAACCGATAATGTGATCAACTTTTGTTACAGATTAAGCCATTTCTTATAGAAAAATGTGCGCCGCAAAATAATATTGCAGCGCAACAAAATCCGATCGCGTGAGGACCTGCAATGTCATGATATGACGTGACGAAGCGAAACTTCAGTATTATTTCAGAACACACCGCGAGATAAGCGCGTAAAGGTATTTGAAGTCAAAATATATAACGGCACCTCGACTGGATAATTACGAAACAAAGCTGGATAATTTTCGCAAAAATTTCCGTTTATATTCGTTTATGGCGTGTGTAATTTACATTACACACTTCTTATATTCAATCGTTCCATCTCATGGGCCACTTCTGGCGCTTTAAAAAACAAACTGTGACCATACACTCCACGTTGGATGCCGTCACACGTCCAAGGGACCCGACCAATCGCAATTCAGATGGAGCCTTCTCTATGAAGACCGCGACTCGATCGGCCAGTACGCCGTTTTTCAGTTCGTTTGCAACCGGCGCTCCGCCGGTAGGAGGCATTTCGAAACGCAGCTTTGACATCCTGGTGGCGCTTGCCGCCCTTGTCCTGCTCAGCCCGATCTTCCTGATGATCATGGCGCTTGTGAAACAGTCGGATGGCGGCAGTGTCTTTTATGGCCACCGCCGCATCGGCTACAACGGATCGACCTTCCGCTGCCTGAAGTTCCGGACCATGGCGGAGAACGGCGATGCGATCCTGCACCAGTATCTGGAGCAGAACCCGGCCGCCTATCAGGAATGGCGCGAGACGCGCAAACTTCAGCACGATCCTCGCGTGACCGTGGTCGGCACCGTGCTGCGCAAGCTCAGCCTCGACGAACTGCCCCAGCTCATCAATATCCTGAGAGGCGAGATGAGCATCGTCGGCCCGCGGCCGGTCGTCGAGGACGAGCTTGAACTCTACGAAGCCTCCGCGGTCTATTACCTCCAGTCCCGCCCCGGTCTGACCGGGCTCTGGCAGGTGAGCGGCCGCAACGACGTGTCCTACGCGGCGCGCGTGGCTTTCGACACGCACTATGTCCGCAACTGGTCGCTCGTGACCGACCTCGCCATCGTCGTCCGCACCATCCCCGCCGTCTGCCTCTCGCGCGGCAGCTACTGACCGGTAGGGCAGCGCCCGCTTGAGAGCGCTGCCTGATGTCTGCAAGAGGAGTTGTCATGAAGACGGTTTCGAGCGTGGCCCATGCTGCGACGACCTTGCCCCGCCGTGTGCTCGGCGGCCTGTTCCTCCTTCTGCTGCTCGCGATACAGCCCTCCGTCGCCGCGGCAGCGGAGTATCGTCTGGGCGTGATGGACAAGCTGCGCGTTCGGGTCGCCGAATGGCAGACTGCCGAAGGGGTCGTGCGCGACTGGGGCGCCGTCAGCGGCGACTACGGCGTCGGCGCCGACGGATCGATCTTCCTGCCCTTCGTCGGCCAGTTGCCGGCCGAGGGCCGCACCACCGGCGAACTGGCCGAGGAGATCGGCAAGAAGATGCAGATCCTGTTCGGCCTGCGCGACCGCCCCTCCGCATCCGTGGAGATCGCCGAATACCGGCCGGTCTATCTCGCCGGCGAAGTCCAGACGCCGGGCGCCTATCCCTATGCGCCGGGTCTGACGGTGCTGAAAGCCGTCAGCTTTGCCGGCGGGCTCCGGCGCGCCGAACCCGGCCAGCGTTTCGCCCGCGATTTCCTCAGGTCCGAAGGCGAGGCCGCCGTGCATCTCGCCGAACGCAACCGGCTTCTGATCCGCCGCGCGCGCATCCTGGCCGAGATGAAGGGGGCAAAGGATATCCCGATGCCGGCGGAACTCGGCAATTCGGATGCGGCCCGCGCCATCATGGAAAGCGAGAAGGCGCTGATGGCATCGCGCGAAAAGCGGCTTCGGCTGCAATTGACCGCGCTCGCCGATCTCAAGTCGCTGCTGCGCAGCGAGATCGAGGCGCTCGGCAAGAAGTCGCAAACGCAGTCGCGGCAGTTCGAACTCGTGCAGGGTGATCTCGACAAGGTCGACACGCTTGCCGAAAAGGGCCTGGCCGTCAGTTCGCGTCGCCTGGCGCTGGAACAGCGGACCGCCGACCTGCAGGCAGCACTTCTCGACATCGACACGGCCTCGCTGAAGGCGAAACAGGACATCAACAAGGCGTCGCAGGACGAGACCAACCTGCAGAACGACTGGGATGCCCAGCTGGCGCAGGAACTGCAGAACACCGAGCAGTCGCTCGACACGCTCACCCTGAAGCTCGGCACCAGCCGGGACCTGATGTCCGAGGCGCTGATGCAGTCGGCCGACGCGGCCGCCCTGAAAGGCGGGCTTTCCGCCGCCAACATCGCCTACGCGATCCTGCGCACGGTCGACGGCAAGACCGAGCAGATTCGCGCCACCGAAACCACGCCGGTTCTTCCGGGCGACGTGGTGAAGGTGGAACTGGCTGTCCGGACGCAATGAGGCCGGGATGAGGATATCGAAGGCGCGCCTGATCGGCCCGGCCGGCAACGAGGCCTATGCCGCGACGGCGGTCGCCCTGTCCTTCTTCGTCTTCGCCTATTCCTTCCGCTTCGGTCAGGTGTCGATCCTCGCCTATTATGCGCTCTGGCTGCCGCTCGTCGCGGTCGACTACCGGCGGGTGCTCGGCAATTATGCGCGCTATCTCTGGATCTTCGCCTTCGCTCTCATCGCCTGCCTGTCCGTCTTCTGGTCGCAGGCGCCCGGCGCCACGGCGCGCGCCGCCGTGCAATATCTCTCCCACGTCGTCTGCGCGTTGATCGCCATGCGGGTGGTCGATACGCGCGGACTGGTGCGCGGCGGCCTGATCGGCACGGTTCTGGTCCTTCTCTATTCGCTCGCCTTCGGCGCCTATCATCTCGATCCGCTCGACGGCACCTACAGCTTCGTCGGGGCCTTCGCCTCCAAGAACCAGCTCGGCTTCTATGCTTCGCTCGCCGTGCTCCTCGCCGTGGCGGTCCTGCTGCTCGAAACCGGGCGCGGCCTTTGGAGGCTGTTTTCCCTCGGCTGCATCGCGATTGCGCTCTATTGCCTCGTCGCCTCGCAGTCGGC
>CAMPIK010000264.1 GCA_946886325.1 uncultured Shinella sp. | reverse complement strand
AAATAGCTCATGTTCTCGATGATGCCGAGGACCGGAACCTCGACCTTGCGGAACATGTTCAGGCCCTTGCGGGCGTCGATCAGGGCGAGGTCCTGCGGCGTGGACACGATGACCGCGCCGGCGAGCGGTACCTGCTGCGCCATGGTGAGCTGGGCATCGCCGGTGCCGGGCGGCATGTCGACGACGAGCACGTCGAGCTCGCCCCAGGCGACCTCGCGCAGCATCTGCATCAGCGCCGACTGGATCATCGGCCCGCGCCAGATCATCGCGGTTTCCTCATCGACGAGGAAGCCCATGGACATGACCTTGATGCCGTAATTCTCCATCGGCTTGATGATGCGCCCGTCGATCTGCTGCGGCCGGCCGGAGATCTTCAGCAGACGCGGCATGGACGGGCCGTAGATATCGGCGTCGAGAATGCCGACGCGAAGCCCGTTGGCCTTGAGGCCAAGCGCCAGGTTGACGGCCGTGGTCGACTTGCCGACGCCGCCCTTGCCGGAGGCGACGGCGATGATCGCGCCGACGCCGGGCACGCCGGATTTCGCACGCGCCGGACCGCCCTGCCCTGCCGGCGCATGGGAATGACCGTGCGCGTGACTATGACCAGGACCGTGATCGTGGCCGGCATGCGCGGCCGCGGGCTGAGCGGAAGGCGCCGGCGCGGCCGGGGTGCGGGCGACGGGCGCTGCGCCACCGCCGGCCCTCTTGTCGGCCGTCAGCGCCACCATGGCCGCCTTGATGCCGGGGATTTCCTTGACGACCCGCTCTGCGGCCTGCCGCATCGGGTCCAGTTCACGGGCGCGCTCCGCCGGCACGGTGATCGAGAAATAGGCCTTGCCGTCGGCGATGAAGACGTCGGAGACGAGCCCGAGATCGACGATGTTGCCGTCCATATCAGGACCGCGCACGGTCTTGAGCTTCTCCAGCACCTGTTCCTTGGTCACATCAGCCATCGGGGTCCTCGCATCATTCGGTAGGCCGTAGATAATGCAGCGGACGCGCAGCGCCAAACGATTTTCGGCAGACGAGAGAGATGGGCAAAAGGAGACGGGGGGAAGCACGGCTGCCATCCCACTGTCCTCTGTCAGGAAAAGGAATCGCTCAGGCGATGAGGCCGCGGCGGATGGCCTTGACCACGGCCTGGGTGCGGTTCACCGCTTCCAGCTTGCGCGTCACCTGGTTGAGGTAGTGATTGACGGTATGTTCCGACAGGCCGAGGATCTCCGCGATCTCGAGGCTCGTCTTGCCGGCGGCGGTCCAGCTCAGGCACTGCACCTCGCGCTCGGTCAGCACCACCTGTCCCGATTTCCACGCGGCACCGATCTCGGCAAGCCTGTTGAAGACGTGGATCGAGATCATCTGGAGCACGAGCCGATCGTCGAATTCCAGGTTGTTCGTCTCGCCGCTCCAGACGACGGAGCCGCGATTGCCGAGCGCGTCGTGCACCGGGAAGAAATGCCCGACCATCATGCCGTTCAACTGCATGATCTGGGCGAGGTCCTCGAAATTGCCGCTGTCCGACGCGTCGCCGATCCACTCGGTCATGCCGTAGGAAAAGGGAATGGTGGTCAGGCGCAGCTTGCGGATGCTCGCGCTGTGGCGGACCATATGGGCGGCATCGTATTTGCCCATGATCTCCTGGGGCCAGTTGCTGACGATCGACTGGGTGGACAGTTTCTCGGCCTCGAAGCCCGGCAGCGTGAAGACGATGAAGTAGCGAAGGCCGAACTCCTCGCATTTGCGCCGCATGTAGCGGACAATATCGAACTGCGTCTCGAGACGGGCGATCTCACCGCCCACGTCCTGCAGCTCATTTTCGCTACTGCTCATTTCGTCTGGTATCATCGTGCCCCACATCCGCTCCCGGCCGCCGCGTCTGGCGATCCGGGTGCGGTATTCCTTTTCATGTCATGCCCGAAAGCGGGTCAATTCAGCAACCCGGCGCGGATGGCCTTTGCCACGGCCTGCACGCGGTTGACGGCATCCAGCTTGCGCGTCGCCCGGTTCAGGTAATGATTGACCGTGTATTCGGAAAGTCCGAGGATTTCCGACATTTCGACGCTCGTCTTGCCCGCCGATGCCCAGGACAGGCATTCCACCTCGCGCTTCGACAGCGAGATCGACGCCTGACCCTTCGATTTGAAATCGACGGCCTTGGTGAAGGCGAGGTTGGCGATCGCATTCAGTTCGATCATCTCGCGTGCCGACAGGTCCTCGCGCTCCCCGCCGAAGCCGAGCGCGCCGCGCTGGCCGGTGAAATTGTGCGCCGGGAAATAGGCGCCGCGCGGCAGGCCGAACTGCCCGAACAGGCTGATCGCGATCTGTGTCTTGCCGTCGATGCGCGAGCGGTTCGTGCGGATCATGTCATAGGTGAACGGCGTCGTGCTGTGGCGGAGCCTGTCGATGACCGGGCTGCCATAGAGCAGCCCCGCCTGGTCGTAGCGCCGCAGCATGTCGTCCGGCCAGCTCGTCATCAGCACGCTGGAGGAAAAGTCGCTCGACGTTTCCGTCGGAACGTTGATCAGGAGATATCCCTTGAGGCCGTAGTGGGAAACCACGTCCTCGAGAAGCTTGCCCGTTTCGAATTCCGACGACACCTCGGCGAAAGCATGTACCCAACGTCTTGGCACGTCTTCGGAAACTGCGCAGGACGAATTCGTCATATGAGTCTTTCCCTATAGCAAACGGCACGCGCGAAACCGCGGCATGCACGGCGTGCGGTGTCATCCTGCTTCGGGAACCCCCGTATCCCAAATGCAAAAGATCGTTGTTTCGACAAGCGGCTCCCCATAGCCGCACGCAGGCTGCAGGACCTGATTTGCCTGCCTGTATCGAAGGCTAATGGCACCCCCAACCCGCGTCCAGCGCCAAATTCTAATTTACCGTAAAATGGCGGGGGAACACAACCGGTATAGATGTGCACGTACATCATGGCTCAGCCTGACGTTGCGGCCCCAGCCGGGCCGGAATTTCGGCGACGATCGCAGCTGCCACCTCGCGCACCAGCGGCGCCCACGCCTCCAGCCGGTCCATGCCCACCCGGTAGGCGGGGCCAGTGACCGAGACGCCGGCGAAGATGGCGCAACCGCGATCATGAACGGGCGCGGCGACGCAGCGGATGCCCGCCTCGTGCTCCTCCCTGTCGAAGGCATGGCCGCGCTCGCGCACGGCATCGACATCGGCGAGCAGCGATCCGCGATCGGCGAGCGTCTCCGGCGTGAAGCGCCGCAAATCGATTCGGGCCAGTAGCGCGTCGAGTTCGCCTTGCGACAGGACCGACAGCACCGCCTTGCCGACGCCGGTGCAATAGACGGGCGACGCGTTGCCGATCTGGGAGTTCATGCGAACCGCCTGCCGGCTTTCGACCTTGTCGAGATAGACGATCTCGGTCTCGCGCAGCAGGCCGAGATGCACGGTCTCGCCGGTGAGATCATGCAGACGCCGCAGATGCGGTGCCGCCACATTGCGGAAGTCGCTCGACGCCCAGGCCGCCGAGGCGAATTTCAGCAGCCGGAGGCCGGGCACATAACAATGGTCCGGCTTCAGTTCCAGCAGGCCTTCGGCAAGAAGATGGGTCAACTGGCGGTGCAGCGTGCCGCGCGGCTGGCCGGAGAGCGCCAGGATATCGGTGAAGCGCAACGGCGTATCGGAGGCCGTGACCAGTTCGAGAATCGACATCGCCTTGCCGAGCGTGCCCGTATCATCCCGTTTTCGCGCTTCGGCCATGCAATCAACTCTCCCCGCCCGGAGACAGGCGGCGCCTTGACAATTATCATACGATATCGAAGATATTCCGAATAATCAAATCGAGTTCCGAATAATGGAACTGACAATCCGGGGAGGAAGGCCATGGACAGCGGCACGCAACATGCCGACCTTGCCGATCGCGGCGTGCTGATCTCCGGCGGCGGCTCCGGCATCGGTGCCGCCCTCGTCGAAGGCTTTGCCCGGCAGGGCGCAAAAGTGTCGTTCATCGACATCGCGCGCGAGGACAGCGAGGCGCTCTGCGCAAGGCTCGACGGCGCGGTCGCCCATCGTCCGCACTTCTTCCATACGGATATTCGCGATGTGGCAGCACTTAAGACATCGATCGATGCGGCCGCCGAAGCCATGGGGCGGCTCGACATCCTCGTCAACAATGCCGCGCGCGACGACCGGCATGATCTCGAAACGGTGACAGTGGACTATTGGGACGAGAACCAGGCGGTGAACCTGCGCCACCAGTTCTTCGCCGCACAGGCGGCAGCGCCGCACATGCGGGCGGCGGGCGGCGGCGCGATCGTCAATTTCTCCTCCATCGCCTACCTCATGAACATGGGCGTGTTTCCCGCCTATGCGACGGCCAAGGCCGGCATCATCGGGCTCACCAAGTCCCTTGCCGGCCACCTCGGCCCGGACAATATCCGCGTCAACGCCATCCTTCCCGGCATGGTGCTGACGGAGCGCCAGTTGAAGCTCTGGATCGACGAGACCTCCATCGACAGCATGCTGAAGGATCAGTGCCTGAAGCGCGCGCTGAAACCCGAAGACATCGTCGGCCCCTGCCTGTTCCTCGCGTCGAGCGCATCCGGCGCCATTACCGCCCAATCCCTGATCGTCGACGGAGGTGTCGTGTGAGTTCCCATCCTCTCTACGTCGCCGTCGACTGGGGCACGTCGAGCTTCCGGCTCTGGCTTGTCGGCAAGGACGGTTCGGTGCTTGCCGAACGACGCAGCGGCGAAGGCATGACGACGGCGGCGAAGAC
>CAMPIK010000263.1 GCA_946886325.1 uncultured Shinella sp. | reverse complement strand
GCCTGTTCAAAGCAGTTACCGGCTACCCAGTCCGGTATTCCTCCGCCGGCCGGCCCTTCGCGCTCCCCGCGCCGCGGCCTCCGACCCGAATTCAGCCGGCCGTCATGCCGGCTTTGCCATCAGCGCCTGCGCCGTCGCCTCGTCAGTGATGAGACCGCTGAGCAGACCGCTGGCGAGCACCGCCCGTGTCGCGTCGATCTTCACCTTGCCGCCGGAGACGGCGACGATGCGCCGGTCGCGCAGCCGGTCGCGCCCGAGCGTGAAGGTGCGATCCGACAGCGTGGTCTCGACGGGCTTGCCGTCCATGTCGAAGAAATGGCCGAGAATTTCGCCGACGCCGCCGGCGCGCTTGACCTCCTCGATCTCGCTCTTCTCGATCATGCCGGTGGATACCAGCGACGCCTCGGGCTTGGCCGTGCCGATGCCGACCATCAGGAGGTCGGCGCTGCCGGCAAGGTCGAAGACCTCGCGCACGCCGCGCTGGCTGAAGAGGATGTTGCGGTCTTCCACCGAGTTGGCGAAGAACGGCACCGGCATGACATAGGCCTCCGCGCCCGTGCGCTCCGCCAGGCGATGGATCACGTCATGCGGATTGGCCGAGAATTTGCGGGTCAACCCGCCGAGCAGCGAGACGAAGCGCACGCCGTTGGACGTGGTGCGCGGCAGGTACTCGACGCAGGCGGCAAGCGTGCGCCCGTGGCCCATGCCGATCAGCATCTCCCCGCCGCGCTCGATCTCGCGCTTCAGGAACTGCGCACCGGCAATGCCGAGCGCCTTCAGCGGCAGTTCTTCCGGGTCGAAATCCGGCACCACCTCGCAATAGTCGAGCTTGTGGCGCGCGATCAGCGCCTGTTCGAGTTCCATGCATTCGGAGACTTCGCCGTCGATATAGACCTTCACCAGACCGTCCTGGTTGGCCTTCATGATCAGGCGGTGGGCCTTCAGGGACGTCAGCCCCAGGCGCTTGGCGACCTCGGCCTGCGTCAGTCCGCCGGCATAGTGAAGCCACGCGGCACGCGTCGCCATGCTCGTTTCGTCGTCCCTGAGGGACCCTCCGCCCGCTGCCATGTCTCCACCCGTCCTGCCAGATCGACGTTTTGATATTTTTATCGTCGCCTGCAATTATTTTCATGCGAAAATTTTCACGGCCTGAAAAATTTGTCAAGCGAATTGCATGCGGCACCCGCGAAGAGACGACAGCGTTCCGCGGTCGCCGGAGCGGCGGATGTCGTCGTGGCAACAGGGAAAGGACGCGGAATCAGCCGCTTCGCGCGGTGCACAAGGCTCCCGCGCCGCACAGCATTATTTCCGACGCATCGGCTGTGGAATGCGCCGGTCAGCCGGCTCAGCGTGGCAAGCGGCTATTGTTCGAGGTTCTGCAGATAGATCGACAGCAGCTGGATCTGCGAGGATATGCCAAGCTTGCGATAGACGTTGCGGCGGTGGACCTTCACCGTGCCGGTCGAAATGCCGAGCTTGAGGCCGATCGATTCGGACGAATGCCCCTGAAGGACGAGTTCGATGATCGTGGCTTCCCGGTCCGTCAGATTGAGCCGGCGCCAGACGCGGTCGGCGGCACTCACCGGTTCGGCGCGCCGACCGTGTGCGCCACCCTCGATAGCGGCAAAACGGTCTCCAAGGTCGTTCCACTGGTGCTCGACGAAGCTCGCCACCAGCGGCGCCACGTCCCGCAGCAGACCGAACTCGGCGGCCGGAAAGGCGCCGGCGCCTTCTCGGCGCATCAGCGACAGGACCACAGTCACCTCGCCATCGAGCGGAACGAAAAAGCCGACCTCCTCGGCCAGCCGGGTCTGCGAATAGTAGCTGCGGAAATATTCGCTGGAAAAGAAGCGGTCCGGCGCCAGTTCCTTCATGCGGAAGATGCCGGCGCGCCTTGCGCGGGCGGTGTGGTAGAAGGGGTCGAGAAGATAGGGGCCGGCCTGGTAGAGCGCGACGAAGACCTCGTAATCCTCAGGCGCGAAGGTGCTGAAGAGGTCGATCGGCCGCGCATTGCCGCGATAGGCGAAGACGACGACATGATCGAAACGGACGAGCGCCGCCATCATGGCCCGAAAGGCCTGTCCGGCCTCGCCGTCGCCGAGGCGGCCGCGGCCCATGCCCGGTATCAGGGCAGCGCAGAACGCCGCCAGATCGATCCGCATTCCGCTCTCCTTCCCTGTCCGACCCGACGAACAGGTCCGGCGGGGTATACTCCTTCCACACTGCGATTTACGAAAAAATACCTCTCTCGGGGTATATACCGGCCTCCGGCGGCTGACTAGCATCGGGTCAGACGGTGGCAAGGCGGCATAAAGACCGCTTCATGACCAACAACCGCAGGGAACAGACGTGACTTCGGCTTCCACGAACGACATCGAGTTTCGTTCGGTGACCAAGCGCTATGGCGCCGTCACCGCGGTCTCGGACATCAACCTCGCCGTACCGAAGGGCGCCTTCGTCGCGCTGCTCGGCCCGTCCGGCTGTGGCAAGACGACGTGCCTCAGAATGATCGGCGGCTTCGAACAGCCGAGCGACGGCGACGTGCTGATCGCCGGCAAGGTGGCGAACGGCGTGCCGGCCTACCGCCGCCCCGTCAACATGGTCTTCCAGCAATATGCGCTGTTTCCGCATTTCGACGTCGAGCAGAACGTCGCCTATGGCCTGAAGCAGATGCGCCCGCGACTGCCGGCCGCCGAGATCGCGCGCCGCGTCGGCGAGGCGCTGGAGATGGTCCGGCTGTCCGGCTTCGCCAGGCGCCGCATTCATGAAATGTCCGGCGGCCAGCAGCAGCGCGTGGCGCTGGCCCGCGCACTTGTCAACAAGCCCTCCGTGCTGCTGCTCGACGAGCCGCTGGCCGCACTCGACAAGAAGCTCCGCTCCGCCATGCAGATCGAGTTGCAGACCCTGCAGCGCGACCTCGGCATCACCTTCGTGCTCGTCACCCACGACCAGGAGGAGGCGCTGTCGATGAGCGATCTCGTCTGCGTCATGAGCGCCGGGCGCATCCGCCAGCTGGCGACGCCGCAGGAGGTCTACGACCGTCCGGCCGATCTCTTCGTCGCGGATTTCGTCGGCAAGACCAACCGCATGGCGGGACGGCTGGAATCGGGCGGCACCGTCAGGCTTGCCAACGGCACGGCTCTGGCGACGGACCGCATCGATCTGCCGGCCGGCGACGTCACCGTCGCACTACGCCCGGAAGCGATCCGCCTGTCCCGCGATACGCCCGCCGGCCGCTCAACGCTCGAGGGTACCGTCACCCACCGCATCTTCCTCGGCTCCGCCGCCGAGTATTCCATTGCCGTGTCAGGCCTCGGCGACCTGATGGTCACTGCCGAACGCCAGGGCCAATCCGAAAACGACCTCGTCGCGCCGGGCGAGCGGGTCGCGATAACCTTCGATCCCGGCTCCGCGCATATCTTTCCGGCCTGAAGGGAAAACAGGCTCGTCACAACAACAAGGGAACAGTGTGATGACGAAATGGTACAGAGACAATGCCCCGATCAGCGCCCGTGAACTGACCGAGGAATTCATGCGGCTGAAACGCGGCTCGGTGAGCCGCCGGCACTTCCTCGGCGTCACCGGCCTCGGCCTTGCGGCTGCGGTCCTCGCCCGCCAGCCCGGCCTCTTCACCTCGACGGCCCATGCGGCCGAAGACCTCGGCTCGACCATGTCGCTCGCGACCTGGCCGAACTATCACGATCCGGCATCCTTCGAAGCCTTCACGGCCGCGACCGGCGTTGCCGTCGAGGTCAACGTCTTCGGCTCCAACGAGGAGATGCTGGCAAAGCTCCAGGCCGGCGGCACCGGCTGGGACCTGTTCGTTCCGACGAACTACACGATCTCCACCTATGCGGGCCTCGGCCTGATCGATCCGCTCGACCTGTCGAAAGTGCCGAACTTCGACCCGTCGACGCAGAACACCCGCTTCACCGCCGAAGGCACGGTCGACGGCAAGGTCTATGCGCTGCCGAAGAACTGGGGCACGACGGGCATCGCCTTCAACGCCGACAAGATCAAGTCGAAGGTGACGAGCTGGAAGGAATTCTTCGAGGTCGCGATGGCCGAAGGCGACGGTCGCGCCATGGTGCACGACTATCAGCTCACCACGATCGGCAACGCGCTCGTCGCGCTCGGCTATTCGTTCAACTCGGTCAAGCCGGACGAACTCGCCAAGGCCGAGGAACTGCTGATCAAGGTCAAGCCGCATCTCTACGCGATCAACAGCGACTACCAGCCGTCGATGCGCGCCACCGATGCCTGGATGACCATGTGCTGGACCAATGACGGCGCGCAGCTCAACCGCGACATGCCGGAAATCCAGTTCGTGCTCGGCACGGATGGCGGCGAGATCTGGTCGGATTTCTATGCCGTGCCGAAAAGCGCGGCCAACAAGCCGGCCGGCTATGCGCTGCTGAATTTCCTGATGGACCCGGCCAATGCCGTCAAGGAGCACATCGCCAACGGCGCGCCGACGACCGACAGCCGCGTGATGTCGCTGCTGCCGGCCGACGTCACCGGCAACAAGATCGTCTATCCGGACGAGGCCGCCCTGACCCCGCTCGAATTCGGCGCCGCCGTGACCCTGACCGACCCGGCGCGTGCCGAGGTGATGGCGCGGTTCAAGTCGGCGTAAAGGCGGGAAGTCCCCTCCCCAACCCCTCCCCCCAAGGGGGAGGGGCTTAACTTGCCGCGCTCCCGGTGCCTCGATTTAGGCACCACGGCGCCGCGGGTCTTCTCCCCCCTTGTGG
>CAMPIK010000262.1 GCA_946886325.1 uncultured Shinella sp. | reverse complement strand
TATCCTCCTGGGCCGGCACGCCCGATTCCGGCGTGCCGATCGCAAAACCGTCGAGGATGTGGATCTGCGCCTTGACGATGTCGATGCCGGTCACCTCCTCGGTGACGGTGTGCTCGACCTGGATGCGCGGATTGACCTCGATGAAGTAGAACTTGCCGGTGTCGGAATCCATCAGGTACTCGACCGTACCGGCGCCGACATAGTTCGTCGCCTCGGCGATCTTGATCGAATAGGCGGCGACCTCCTGGCGCTGGGCCTCCGTCAGGTAGGGGGCCGGCGCGCGCTCGACGACCTTCTGGTTGCGACGCTGGATGGAGCAGTCACGCTCGAAGAGGTGCACAACGTTGCCATGCGTATCGCCCAGCACCTGGCTCTCGACATGGCGGGCGCGCTCGACGAGCTTTTCGAGATAGACCTCGTCCTTGCCGAAGGCGGCCTTCGCCTCGCGCTTGCCCTCCGTCACCTCGCGCAAGAGGTCCTTGGGGTCGCGGATGGCGCGCATGCCGCGCCCGCCGCCGCCCCAGGAGGCCTTCAGCATCACCGGATAGCCGATCTCCTCGGCCAGCCGCATGATCGCGTCGGGATCATCCGGCAGCGGTTCGGTCGCGGGCACGACCGGCACGCCGATGGAGATGGCGAGATTGCGCGCCGCGACCTTGTTGCCGAGCTGGCGCATCGTATCGGGCCTCGGACCGATGAAGATGATGCCGGCGGCCGCGCAGGCGTCTGCGAATTCCGGGCTTTCCGACAGCAGGCCGTAGCCCGGATGGATTGCATCGGCGCCCGAAAGCTTGGCGACGCGAATGACCTCGTCGATCGACAGGTAGCTCTCGATCGGCCCGAGATCGCGCTCGAGATGTGGACCCCGCCCGACCTGGTAGCTTTCGTCGGCCTTGAAGCGATGGAGCGCGAGCTTGTCCTCCTCTGCCCATATCGCGACCGTTTTCAAACCCAGTTCATTGGCCGCGCGGAAGACGCGGATGGCAATTTCGGAACGGTTGGCGACAAGGATCTTGGATATGGGCAAGTCGGACTCCTCAATGACCTGGGGCACGGCAATGCTGCACCGCGAAAAGAATTATTAACGAGTCATTTTTCGAAGTTCAATTTCGGAGTCGACACCGGACGAAAAGAATTGCGACGTCAGGAAATCAGTCCGAGCCGGAATGACAGCGCCACGGCGTGATGGCGGTTACGCGCATTCAGCTTTTCCTGGATGCCGTTCATGTACCAGTCGACCGTGTGATTGGAGATCGAGAGGATCCGGGCGATCTCGTTCGATGTCATGCCATCCGCCAGATAGCTGAGCGCCTCCATTTCACGCCGTGTCAGCGGGATGGCCGCATCCGCGGTGAACTCGGCCGCCTTTTCCGGCTGGATCAGATGGAGCAGCTTCCAGAACAGCTTTTTGGCGATGCTGTCGAAAAGTCCCATTTCGACCGGCTGCAATTCGACCGCGCGGCCGCCGAGCGTCAGGCTGCCGAGCAGGCCGCGCCGCCCGTGGACGGGAAAGATGTAGCCATCCTCCAGACCATGGTTGCGGGCATCGATCATCATGCGTTCCATGCGCTTGCGCTGCGGATTGGCGCGGAAGGCGGCGATCGTGTCGCGCCAGCGGAAACCGCTCTGCGCATGGCCGAGGTAGCGGATCGTCGGGTCCGCCACGATATATTTCTTGCGGATATAGGTCTCCGGCCAGCTCTTCGGCCAGCGGCCCGCAAGCACCAGGCTCATCTGGTCCTCATGCGGCTTCGGCTGGCGGATCACGCCATAGAAGTCGAATTCGTAGATGCGGAGCAGCCGCTCGAATTCCGCGACGACCTCCTCTCGGCTGCGCATGGCATCAAGCAGGGCCATGAACTGTACGAGCATGTTGATCTTCATTCTGGAAGCCGTCGAGCGGCCCCTCCTTAATCCCTCGGACCGGTTGCCCCCGCAACTCCGGCGCCCTGCTTTTGCGTTTTGAAAGCTCTGCCACAATTGGCAGGCTTTGCGCCTGCAAATCAACCATGAACGAGCCATTCAGGCGCCGTTCATGGAAAATCACGCATGGTTACATTTGAGAAACGATATTTGCGCGACTGCTGCGAACAATTTGCCTGGACGGCAATTATTCCGCAATGCAGTCATCCACAGGCCGCCCTGTGCGGTGCACAAACTCGAACCCGCAAAAGGGGTGTCAGGTGTCTTTGTTTCAGGTTTACGCTAGAGCGCTCACCTATCTAGCGGCGTACAAGGTCCGCGTATCCGCAGTGGTCGTCGCCAACGTGGTGCTCGCCGTCATCACGATCGCCGAGCCGATCCTGTTCGGCCGCATCATCGATGCGATATCGTCCAAGGGAGAGGTCACCCCGACGCTTCTGATGTGGGCGGGCTTCGGCGTTTTCAACACGATCGCCTTCGTGCTCGTCGCCCGCGAGGCGGATCGCCTCGCCCATGGCCGGCGCGCCAGCCTGATCACCGAGGCCTTCGGCCGCATCATCTCCATGCCACTCTCCTGGCACAGCCAGCGCGGTACCTCCAACGCGCTGCATACGCTGCTGCGGGCCTGCGAGACGCTGTTCGGGCTCTGGCTCGAATTCATGCGCACGCACCTGGCGACCTTCATCGCGCTCGTTCTGCTGGTGCCCACGGCCTTCGTCATGGACTATCGCCTGTCGATCGTGCTGCTGGTGCTCGGCGTGCTCTATGTGCTCATCGGCAAGGTCGTGATGAACAAGACGCGGGCCGGCCAGGCGTCCGTCGAGCAGCACTACCACACGGTTTTTTCCCATGTTTCGGATTCGATCAGCAACGTCTCCGTGCTGCACAGCTACAACCGGATCGAAGCCGAGACGCGGCAGCTCAAGCAATATGCCGACCGCCTGATCAACGCCCAGTATCCGGTGCTCGACTGGTGGGCGCTTGCCAGTGCCCTGAACCGCATGGCCTCGACGATCTCGATGATGGTCATCCTCGTCATCGGCACGGTGCTCGTGCAGCGCGGCGAGCTGCGCGTCGGTGAGGTCGTCGCCTTCATCGGTTTCGCCAATCTCCTGATCGGTCGCCTCGACCAGATGAAGGCCTTTGCCACGCAGATCTTCGAAGCGCGCGCGAAACTGGAGGACTTCTTCGTCCTTGAGGACTCGGTGCGCGAGCGCGAAGAGCCGGCCGATGCCGGCGAGATGGGCGACGTGAAGGGCAAGGTCGAGTTCCGCAACGTGCATTTCGAGTTCCCGAACACGTCGCAGGGCATCCATGACGTCTCCTTTGTCGCGGAAGCCGGGCAGACGGTCGCTATCGTCGGCCCGACCGGCGCCGGCAAGACGACGCTCGTCAACCTGCTGCAGCGCGTCTTCGACCCGCAGGGCGGCCAGATCCTTGTCGACGGCATCGACATCACGACGGTGACGCGCAAGTCGCTGCGCCGCTCGATCGCCACGGTCTTCCAGGATGCCGGCCTGCTCAACCGCTCGATCTCGGACAATATCCGGCTCGGCCGCGAGAATGCCAGCGAGGACGACGTCGCGAAGGCCGCCGAGGCGGCGGCGGCCGACGATTTCATCGCGTCGCGCACCAGCGGCTACGACACCCATGTCGGCGAGCGCGGCAACCGGCTTTCCGGTGGCGAACGCCAGCGCATCGCGATTGCGCGCGCCATCCTCAAGAACGCCCCCATCCTCGTGCTCGACGAGGCGACCAGCGCGCTCGACGTGGAAACCGAGGCTCGGGTCAAGTCGGCGATCGACAATCTCAGGATGAACCGCACGACCTTCATCATCGCCCACCGTCTCTCGACGGTCCGCGAGGCCGATCTGGTCCTCTTCCTCGACCAGGGCCGGATCGAGGAGATGGGCACGTTCGACGAGCTCAGCCATCGCAACGGCCGTTTCGCGGCGCTGCTGCGGGCAAGCGGCATCCTCACTGACGAGGATGTGCGCAAGAGCCTCACCGCGGCCTGACATTCCGAAACGAGCACGCGCTTTCTGGAGCCCGCCGATCCCGCGATCGGCGGGCTCCTTGCTGTCAGCACGGTGCTATTCGGCCGGCGCCTGAACCGGCTCGGCCTGCATCGGACGCGTGCGCGAGAGACTGTCCAGCCAGTCGAGATAGCGGGCATAGAGCACGTGGAGGGCCAGACCGAGCACGACGAACGCCGTTCCGAGCCAGGGGTCCCTGCCCGAAATCGCCATCAGCACCTGACCGACCATGGCAAGCAGCGTGCCGAAGATGAAGACCGGCAGCGAATGCCGGCCGATGGCGGCCAGCGGATGGGAGACCGGACGCGCGGCGAGCCGCAGCAGGAACGCGGAGGACGAAACGACATAGGCCAGTGCCAGAACATGCGCGAGGCGGGAGACCGACAGGAACGTCTTGTCGAAACCGGTCAGCACGGCCGGCAGTCCGAAGGACAGGTCGATGTGCCACCAGCGGAAAACCACCCAGCAGAACGAGAGCAGCAGATAGGCGACCGCGAGGACCAGAAGGGCCAGATGGCGCGGCAAACGGCCGCCCCGTTGCAGGTGAATGGCCGCAACGATGCCGATGACGAAGAGGAACTGCCACGAGAGCGGATTGAGAAACCAGATGCCTTCGTCGAGGATATTGGAGGGGCCGACATAGAGGACGCCGGCCAGGAGCCAGAGGCAACCGGAGAGAACAAGCAGGCGCAACGCGCCGCGTTCATGCAGCCACAAGATCGCCGGCAGCATCAGGAACAGCACGGCATACATCGACAGGATATTGTTGTAGCCGAACTGGTGTCCGAGCAGGACCAT
>CAMPIK010000261.1 GCA_946886325.1 uncultured Shinella sp. | reverse complement strand
ATCCATCGCCTCCAGTTCCGCGCCGTGCGCCGACAGTTGCTGCGACAGCCGCATCTGCCGGTCCGAAAGATCGCGGATCGCCTTTTCGAACTGGTTGCGCGAGGCCTGCGCCTCGGCGCGCTCCGCCGTCATGGCGCCCAGCACCTGCTCGCTGCGGCCAAGCTTTTCCGCTGCCAGTTCAAGCGCCTCGCGCGCGGCGACGGCGCGATCGTCGGCCTCGGCGAGCACCTCGGAAATCTCGTCCTCTTCCACCGCCAGCCGTTCGAGGATCGCGGCATTGTCGGCCCGCATGCGGTCCTCGCGGGCGATATCCTCGGCAAGCTGCGCCAGCCGGCGCGCAACCTCGTCACGCCGGCGCATCAGCCGCGCTGCATCCTCGTCAAGTTGCGAGCGGGCGATCTGCAGCCGTTGCAGCACGGCCGCAAGCGTCGCCTCGTTCTCGCGCAGTTCGGGCAGCTTCAGGCTGGCGACGGCCTGCGTCTTGGCCGCTTCCATCTGCTCCTGCGCCCGCTCGGCGACAAGCGACGTCGCCTGGTTGAGCTGGCTTTCGGCCTCGCCCTCCGCGTCCTTCGCCTGCGACCAGCGGATATGCAAAAGCATCGCCTCGCGACGGCGGATATCGGCGGAAAGCATCTTGAAGCGGTTGGCCTGGCGCGACTGGCGCTTCAGGCTCTCGATCTGGCTTTCGAGCTGCGAGGTGACGTCGTCGAGCCGCTCCAGATTGGTCTCGGCAGCGCGCAGCCGGAGTTCCGCCTCGTGACGGCGCGAATGCAGGCCGGAAATGCCGGCCGCCTCTTCGAGAAGCTGGCGACGGGCCTGCGGCTTGGCGTTGATGAGTTCGCCGATCCGCCCCTGCCCTACCATCGACGGCGAACGGGCACCCGTCGAGGCATCGGCAAAGAGAAGCTGCACGTCCTTGGCGCGCGCCTCCTTGCCGTTGATGCGATAGACCGAGCCGTTTTCGCGCTCGATGCGGCGCGTCACCTGGATCTCGTCCTGGTCGTTGAAAGCCGCCGGTGCGGTGCGGTCGGAATTGTCGAGATAGAGGCCGACTTCGGCGGTGTTGCGCGCGGGGCGGTTGCCGGAGCCCGAGAAGATCACGTCGTCCATGCCGGACGCGCGCATGTTCTTGTAGGAATTCTCGCCCATCACCCAGCGGAGCGCTTCGACGAGGTTCGACTTGCCGCAGCCATTAGGCCCGACGACGCCCGTCAGCCCCCGCTCGATGACGAACTCGGTCGGCTCGACGAAGGACTTGAAACCGAGGACGCGGAGTTTTGTGAATTTCATTCCGCCACCCCCGTCAAGGGTCGACGAACAACGGGCGCGCGGCTTCCGCCGGCGCCCGTTCCAGAACTGGCCGAAGGATCAGAGTAGGCTGTCGATAAGGGCCGACATGGAGTCAACCGACATATCCCCGGAATAGCGCTTGCCGTTGATCAGGAAGGTCGGGGTCGCCGCGACGCCGAATTCCTTGGCACCCCGTTCGCGTACCGCGTTCACATCATCCAGAAGTTTCTGGTTCGTCAAGCAGGTCTCGAAGCTCTCCTGTGTAAAACCGGCGAGTTTCGACATCTGGAGCAGCGCTTCGCGGCCGTCCTGGGCGGCTGCCCAGGTATCCTGCTGCTTCATCAGCATGGAAACCATCGGGAAATACTGACCTTCCGGCGCGCAGCGCGCCAGCATGAAGGCCGCTGCCGCGCGCGGATCGAACGGGAACTCGCGGATGATGAAGCGCACCTTGCCGCTGTCGATGTATTTTTCCTTGATCGGATCGAAGGTCCGGTTGTGGAAGGCGGCGCAATGCGGGCAGGTCATCGACATGTATTCGACGATCGTTACCGGCGCATCCTCGGGGCCGATCGCCATTTCCGGCAGCGCGCCCGGCTTCAGCACTTCGGCCATGTCCACGTCGCCTTCGGCTTCGGGCAGCTTGGTTTCGGTCGAACCCGTGGTGATCGGAGAGACGCCGGCTTCGGTCGTGGCGGCGCTTTCGGTCGTCGCCTGGCCGGTTTCCGGAGCCTTGGCCGTCTCCTTCTCGTCGCTGCAGGCAGCCAGCGTGAGTGCGAGCGCGGCAACCGCAACTCCGGTCAAAAGCCGTTTCGGAAGGCTCGTTTCGGAAAGGGACATGGTCTCTCCTGTCGGAATGAATGGGAAATCTCTGGCTCGACTTGGCGATATACCGGCTTTGCGGCGCTAACAAGCGCGCCGGCCGTCACTTTCTTCAAAGAATTGTGACCGGCCGATGATCAACCCTTGCGTTTCTGGTTGCCGAGCACCGCCGTTCCGAGCCGCTTCAGCGCCGCCTTCAGATTGTCGCCCTCGATCCCGTCGACCAATTCGTCGAGATGCACGGCCGCCGCCCCGGTCAGCGGGCGTGGCTTGCGGTTGCGCCGGACGGCCGGCGAGACGGGCTTCTGCACGATCTTCACCTGCCGGATGGCCGGAAAGCCGAAGAAGCCGTTGATGCGCTGGATCAGTTCGCCCTGCTGGTGCGACAGGAAGAGCGCGCGCGAGCCCTCGCAGGCGATGGTCAGTACGCCGGCCTGGTGTCCGCCCCCCTCGCCCGCCATTTCCGAGGCGCGGCGCGGCCAGGTGATGCGCTCGGGCCGGGTGCAGTCGGCAAAGGAACTGCCGGCGATCTCGTCCCAGGAGCCGAGCAGCATCGTGTTGATGCCGGCGCGCTTGGCGAGCACGGGATCGATCAGGCCGTTCGCCACCTCGCTGATCTGCACGACACCCTTGCGCTGATACTTGACGCTCATGCCACTCTCTCGATGCCGGAAAATATTCCTGTCGGCGTCCCTTTTCCATCTTGAAGAAACGGGTTCGCTTGGCCAGTTATAGGCCCTTCGACCCACGCCGTGCAAATCATGACCACACTGCCAACGGGGCCGAGCCTCGCCCGATCGCTTCTCGACTGGTACGACCGGCATCATCGCGACCTGCCCTGGCGGATTTCCCCGCCGATGGCAGCGCGGGGATTGCGGGCCGATCCCTATCGCGTCTGGCTGTCCGAGGTCATGCTGCAACAGACGACGGTGCAGGCCGTCCGGTCCTATTTCGCGCTCTTTATCACCCGCTGGCCGACCGTCGGCGACCTGGCGCGCGCGGAGACGGAAGACGTCATGAAGGCCTGGGCGGGCCTCGGCTATTACGCGCGGGCGCGCAATCTCAAGAAATGCGCCGAAGCGGTCGCGTTTGAGCACGGTGGCATCTTCCCCGACACGGAAGACGGCCTGAAGGCGCTGCCCGGCATCGGCGACTATACAGCGGCGGCGATCGCGGCAATCGCCTTCGACCGGCCGAGCGCCGTGCTCGACGGCAATGTGGAACGCGTCATTTCCCGGCTGCATGCCGTCGAGGCGCCGCTTCCTGGCGCAAAGCCCGCAATGCGCGCGCTGGTCGCTGCCATGACGCCGGCCGATCGCCCCGGCGACTTTGCCCAGGGCATGATGGACCTCGGCGCCACGATCTGCACGCCGAAGCGTCCGGCCTGCGCGCTCTGTCCGCTCAACATGGCCTGCCGGGCGCTCGCAACCGACGACCCGGAGCGCTTTCCGGTCAAGGCCGCGAAGAAGGACAAGCCGGTCCGCCTCGGCGCCGCCTTCGTGGCGACCGACGATCACGGCGCGGTGCTCCTGCGCAAGCGGGCCGACACGGGCCTGCTCGGCGGCATGACGGAAGTGCCGGGCACGGCCTGGACGGCGCGCATCGACGGCGCGACGGGACCGGAGGCCGCCCCGTTTTCAGCCGACTGGCATCCATGCGGGGTGGTGACGCATGTCTTCACCCATTTCGAGTTGCGTCTGTCGGTCTACCGGGCGAAGGTGCGCGCCGCCGCAGCCCGGGCCGAAGGATGGTGGGAGCCGGCGGAAAGCCTCGGCGACCAGGCACTGCCGACCGTCATGAAGAAAGCAATAAAGTCCGCCATACCCGAGGCGTTCGACAAGGTGAGGATCCCATGAGCAGCATCGACATCCGACACATCGTCTTCGACATCGGCCGGGTGCTGATCCACTACGATCCGCATATCCCCTACAGCCGGCTGATCCCTGATGATGCGGAGCGCAACTGGTTCTTCGCCAATGTCTGCACGCATGACTGGAACCTCGAGCAGGACCGGGGCCGCAAGTGGGAGGATGCGGAGGCGCTGCTGATCGCGGAGTTTCCGGAGCGCGCGGAGCATATCCGCTATTTCCGCAAGTTCTGGCACGAGATGGTCTCGCACGCCTATGTCGAGAGCGTCGCCATCATGGAGACGCTGATCGCCGACGGGCGCGACGTGACGATGCTGACGAACTTCGCCGCCGACACGTTCAGGGAAGCGCGGAAGCTCTTCCCCTTCCTCGAAATACCGCGCGGCGTCACCGTCTCCGGCGAGATCGGTCTGATCAAGCCGGATATCGCGATCTACGAGAAACACGCCGGCGATTTCGGCCTCGACCCTTCCCGCACGCTCTTCATCGACGACAGCATGCCCAATGTCGAAGGCGCGCGTCTGGCCGGGTGGAATGCGATCCACTTCACCGATCCGGAGAAGTTGAAGAGCGACCTTGCCGCACACGGGATCGCACTCTGAAGCGCATCGCGATTTTTCAGCGAAGGCGGGCCAGCGCGGCCTTAAGGTCGCGGTCGAGGGCGGGAAAATCGCGCAGATCGATGTCCGGCTCCTCGACGGCTCCGGCCGGCAGCACTGGCTCGTAGTCCGTGCCGAAGGCGCGGCGCCAGAATGCCTGCATCTCCTTCTGCACCAGCCCCTCCAGCCGGG
>CAMPIK010000260.1 GCA_946886325.1 uncultured Shinella sp. | reverse complement strand
TGACGAAGATCGGATTTCCGTCGCTGTCGTTCAGCGCTTCGTGCGGGTTGCCCTCAAGCGCGTTGTTGACGAGCAGCACGCCGGCCGTTCCTCCGTTCTGCGGCGTGCCGAAGATGCCGTTTGCATCGAGCGAGACGATCTGCCCGGTGTTCATCGCAACGGGGTCGCCGGCCGAGGTGAAGGACACCGTGCCTTCGCTGACAGTGACGTTTCCGTAGCCCACCTGGTAGGAGGGAACGGCGATGTCGAAGGTGTTCTCGTATTCGTAGCTCGGCGTGTTGACCGTCGCGACCGGCCCCTTGGACTGCCAGATGACGGTGAACTCGCCATTGACCTTCTTGGCGAGGTAGAGGCTGAAATTGTTGTTCTTCTGCGCGGCGAGCTGCGACGGATCGATGTAGACGATGATGGTTTCGCTGGACATGGTCTATTCTCCCTTTGATTGCGTATTTAGTTTTACGCAACCAAAGAATGCATGTCTGCCGGCATCGGGGGAATCACTCCCTTGGGGTATCGCCGTCGCCCGACGCCTGGAGGTTGCGGGCCAGATCCGCGACCGAGCGAACGCCCAATAGGTGAAAGATCGTGCGGCGGTGCGTACGCACCGTCAGCGGGCTGATCGACAGTTGCCGGGCGATGGCCTTGCTGCCGAAGCCCTTTGCGACGAGGGTGGCGATCTCGCGCCGCCGCGGGCTCAGGGCGGCCCAGGCAAGCGCGAATGCCGGTTTTGCGGTTGGGCCAAGCTCGCGTTGGCAATGGCATAGGCGGAAAGCTGCGCGGCACTGGTGAGGCGCAGTTTGTAGAGGATGTTGGATCGATGCTTGCGCACCGTGAAATAGGCGATCCCGAGCGCGTCGGCGATCGCACGGCTGTGCAAACCTTGTGAGATCAGCGCAAGCACCTCGCGTTCCCGCTTCGTCAGCCTGTCCGGCTCCCCGTGTTGCATATGTTACTCCCCGAAAGACAACGGTAAGGGCTTCCGGCCGCGCATGCGGGACGTGCGGTCAGGATCGGTGCCGGTCAGGGCCTGCCGTGTCTGGACGTTTTTTCGCGGTCGGTGTTTGTCGCTCGCTTCGGAGACCGCGTTGCGTAGCGCTCCGCGAGGTTTCCGATTTCAGCATCCTAGCGGATTGCGCAAATACGCGCAATAGTTGCTTATGATTTAGAAATTACAATTAATAATTGCACTATGGCCGAGGCTGCGGCCTGCGGTATGGCGAAGGAAATGGCGTGGGATCGCGGGAATGCTTTCGCAGCCGCTGCTGCGGAGGATGCAAGGCTTATCCTGTCGTCCAGTCAGGCCAGGAAAGCGGCGGCCGCACATTCCGTCGTCCGCTACAGCAGGAAGAAGTCCTTCTGCGGCGTGAAGAACGTGTCGAAAACGATCGCGAAATCGGCCAATCCGTCGCCATCGACATCGCCTTCCACCGTCACCCCGCTCCGGCCGTCGAAGTCGTATCGGAGTTCGCCGGGCGTTCCGATGAACGGGTCGTCGCCGATGAAGGTGAAAGCCTGGTTGCCGCCGCTCAGCGTATCGGCGTCGATTGCCGAGAGGTCGACCCGGTCGCCGGAGCCGCCCTCGAAATCGTGGATGACATCATGGGCGCTGGTCGGCGTTTCCGAGACGGACCGGAAGACGAACCGGTCGCTGCCGTCTCCCCCGTGCAGATCGTCCGGCCCCCTGCCGCCGATGATCGTGTCCGCCCCTTTGCCGCCCCGTATGTCGTCGCTGCCGCCCTTGCCGGAGAGGATGTTCTTGCCGTCATTGCCGATGATCGTGTTGTTGAGCGAATTGCCGGTGCCACGCTTCCCCTCGATCAGTTCGAGATTTTCGACATGGGAGGGGAGGGTGTAGTTGATCTCCGACTCGACCGTGTCCCGGCCGCCGCCGCGCGATTCGAAGACCTTGTCGCCACGGTTGTCGACCGCATAGGTGTCGTTGCCCTTGCCGCCGGTCGCCTTGTCGGCGCCTTCGCCACCATCGAGAAAATCCTTGCCGCCATTGCCGAAGAGCTGGTCTTTCCCTTCGAGACCGTAGAGATGGTCGTCGTCGCCCTTGCCGATGATCTTGTCCTTGCCGTCATTGCCATGCAACCAGTCCGGAAGCGGCGTGCCGACGATGGTGAAGCCGTTCTTGTCGATCTTGGTGAAGTCGAAGCTCGCCGCGCCATTGAAGTTGCCGAAACCGGGCACGTTCTTGAGCGCGATCGTCGCACCCGTCGTCGGGTCGATCGAGTAGAAGAACGACCGCGAGAAGCCGTAGAGCGTCGAGCCGAGCTGCTCGAGCCCGTACATGTCCGCAATGCCGAGCGAGAGCGAATCGAGCGTCCTGCCGGTCGTGGGCGAGATGTTGAGGATCTTGTTGGCCGTCGTCGTCAGGTAGAGCCTTCCGTCATAGAAGGCGAGGTCGCCTTCGGATTTCAGGTTGCGCGAATAGCGTCCGACCGTATCGGTTTCTCCGGTGCCGAGGTTGAGCTTGGAGAGTATGCCGTTGCTGGTCGAGGCGACATAGGCGACGCCCTTGTCGCTGATCTCAAGCGCATTGGCGCCCTTGATGCCGAGATCGCCGACGACGGTCGCTTTGCCGGTCTTCTGGTTGATCTGGTAGAGCTTGTTGAAGGAGATGCCATAGAGCTTGCCGTTCGGCGCGAAGGCGATATCGGTCATCTCGACCCCGGTGGAGCCGATCTTGCGCGCCTTCAGCGTGATCGGATCGACGGCAACCAGATGTTTTGACGACGTGACGACGAAGATTTCCTTGGCCATGGCTCGATCCTTCGGTTCGAAGGGTCCCGCGATCCGTTTGCGCGGGAACCCCGGATGTCTCGGCTAAGCCACGGCGCAGTATCCGCGGCGTCTCATCATTCCGGTTGCGGCAGCGTCAGTCCGGGCGCCTTGGCGATGTGCTGCGTGACGGTCATGACCGTGCCCTGGTAGTCGCTCCGCATATCGGATTTCGTGATCCAGCCGTCCGGCGCGAGCCAGAAGACCTGCCGGTGCCGGCCGCCGTAGAGCGTATATTCGCCCTCGACGCGCTCGTGCGGCGTTCCATCGAGGTCTTCGCGCCCGCAGGCGACGTTTGCCACCGTCGATGCAATGTCCTCGGAGGGGGCGGCACCGGCCTGCGCCTGCTCGGCCACCGTCAGGTCGCGGACCTTGGTCCAGGACGTGCCCTTGTCGGTCGACATGAACATGGTGCCGTCGAAGGTGAGCGACCACGGCATTGTGTCCGGCTCGATCATCTCCGTCATCCAGTGGCCGGGCGTGAGCTGGTAATTGTAATTGCGCGTGGGTGCTGCGTCTCCGACCTGCTGGATCGCCAGGATCTTCACCGGCCCCTTGTCGGAGCGGTCGGTGACGAGCTGCGTGAACCTGTCGGTGCAGTCGTCCGCCAGGACATTCAGATGCGTGGCAAGAAGTCCGCCCAGCGCATAGGACATGACCCTCATGATGCCGCTTCCCCCAAAGTCACCGGCGCAGGCGCAGCCAAAATCGCCGGCCGCGCGCCGGTCGTATTCACCCCACTTGCTAATAGACGTTTGGGACGCGCGAACCCATGAAGAAAAAATGCATGCGGCCGATAAAACCTTGCGAAGGAGCGGGGCCGGGGTGTCGCGGCGCGAAGAAGGCCCCGGACGCTTACGGCCCGGCCCCGGTGGCGCGTCCTGCCAATCGCGACGGCGAGGGGCACGCAACCTTGACAAATCGGGCGCACCATGCGCTTTTCCGCCCGATTTTCGAGACATGGCCGCCCGGCACCCGGTGCGGCCCTTCAAGCATTCCGGGATAGTATCATGCACCGTTACCGCAGCCACACCTGCGCCGCCCTTCGCAAGTCCGATGTCGGCCAGACCGTCCGTCTTTCCGGCTGGGTCCACCGCGTCCGCGACCATGGCGGCGTGCTCTTCATCGACCTTCGCGACCACTACGGCATCACCCAGGTCGTCGCCGATCCGGATAGCCCGGCCTTCAAGACGGCCGAGACCGTGCGCGGCGAATGGGTGATCCGCATCGACGGCCGCGTCAAGGCGCGCACCGACGAGACGGTCAACAAGACCATGCCGACCGGCGAGATCGAGCTCTATGCCCAGGAGATCGAGGTGCTTTCGTCAGCGAAGGAACTGCCGCTGCCGGTCTTCGGCGAGCCGGACTATCCGGAAGACGTGCGCCTGAAATACCGCTTCCTCGACCTTCGCCGCGAGACGCTGCACAAGAACATCGTCAAGCGTACCCAGATCATCGCCGCCATGCGTCGCGAGATGAACGGCAACGGCTTCACCGAATATACGACGCCGATCCTGACGGCCTCGTCGCCGGAAGGCGCGCGCGACTTCCTCGTGCCGAGCCGCATCCATGAGGGCATGTTCTACGCGTTGCCGCAGGCGCCGCAGCAGTACAAGCAGCTCCTGATGGTCGCCGGCTTCGACCGCTATTTCCAGATCGCGCCCTGCTTCCGCGACGAGGACCCGCGCGCGGACCGCCTGCCCGGCGAATTCTACCAGCTCGACCTCGAGATGAGCTTCGTCGAACAGGAGGACGTCTGGACGACGATGGAGCCTGTGATCCGCGACATCTTCGTCGAATTTGCCGGCGGCAAGCCAGTGACGGAGACATTCCCGCGCATTCCCTATGACACGGCGATCCGCAAATACGGCTCCGACAAGCCGGATCTGCGTAACCCGATCGAGATGCAGGCCGTCACCGAGCATTTCGCCGGCTCCGGATTCAAGGTCTTCGCGGGCATGATCGCGTCGAACCCGAAGGTCGAGGTCTGGGCGATCCCGGCCA
>CAMPIK010000259.1 GCA_946886325.1 uncultured Shinella sp. | reverse complement strand
TTATTACGGCTGGCTGGTCAACGACAAGCTGGCCGAACTGAAGGGCCTGCTCTAGCTCTCCTCTATGCGTTGGAGCGTCATGCCGGCATCATGCCGGACTGCGGCCGACAGATAAGGAATGAGCGACCATGGACATGCGTCCCGAGCCCTTCGAACCGCCGGCACCCATTCCGCGCACGGTGCCGCCCTCGAAGCTCGAAATCATCCGCACGGTCTTCCGCAATCCGCTCGAACTCTGGGGCGTGCCCTCCTATACGCTGCCCTGGATCATGACGAGCTTCTTCGGCGAGCGCACGCTGATCGTCAACGATCCGGGCCTGATCCGGCATGTGCTCGTCGACAATGCCGCCAATTACAAGATGGCGGTGGTGCGCCAGCTCGTGCTGCGGCCGATCCTGCGCGACGGCCTGCTGACGGCGGAAGGGCCGGTCTGGAAGCGGTCGCGGAAGGCCGTGGCGCCGATCTTCACGCCGCGCCACGCCAACGGTTTCGCCGGCCAGATGCTGACGCAGTCCGAGGCCTATGCCCGGAAATACGAGGGCGTCGGCGCCGGGGGTGCCGTCTTCGATATCGGCAACGACATGACGGAGCTTGCCTTCGCGATCCTGTCGGACACGCTGTTTTCCGGCGAAATCGTCTCCTCCTCCGGCCATTTCGCCGACGATGTCGACGAGTTGCTGCACCGCATGGGCCGCGTCGATCCGATGGACCTCTTGCGCGCGCCGGGCTGGGTGCCGCGGCTGACGCGGATCGGCGGCAACAAGGTGATGGAGAAGTTCCGCGGCATCGTGCGCGATACGATGAATCTGAGACTTGCCCGGATCGAGAAGGACGGCGAGGCGGCACCGAACGATTTCCTGACGCTGCTTCTCAAACAGATGGGTCCGGAGGGGCTCACCATGGAGGAGGTCGAGGACAATATCCTGACCTTCATCGGCGCCGGCCACGAGACGACGGCCCGCGCGCTCGCCTGGACGCTCTATTGCGTCGCCAACAGCCCGCATGTGCGCGACGCCATGGAAGACGAGATCGACGCGGTGCTGGCGACCGGTGCGGAGCCGGTGACATGGCTCGACCGCATGCCCTGGACGCGCGCCGCCTTCGAGGAGGCGCTGAGGCTCTATCCGCCGGCGCCCTCGATCAACCGGGAGGCGATCGCGGCGGACCGCTGGACGAGCGAGAGCGGCGAGACGGTGGAGATCCCCAAGGACGTGACGATCCTCGTCATGCCCTGGACGCTGCACCGGCACGAACTCTACTGGGAAAAACCGCGCGCCTTCATGCCGGAGCGTTTCCTGCCTGAGAACCGCGAGCGCATCCACCGCTACCAGTTCCTGCCCTTCGGCGCCGGGCCGCGCATCTGCATCGGCGCCACCTTCGCCATGCAGGAGGCCGTCATCGCGCTGGCCGTGCTGATGCAGCGCTACCGCTTCGACGCGATCGAGGGGACCGCGCCCTGGCCGGTGCAGCGATTGACGACGCAGCCGGCTAACGGACTGGCAATGCGGGTGACGGCTCGGACCCCTGGGTCTTCGACTTCTTGATCGTCTTGATGGCGGCGCAGGTCGCCTCGCCGACATTCTCGCAGGGCTTGTAGACGACGATCTCGCTGCCGGACCCGTCGTCCCAGACGGCCTGGACGGCGATCGTCTCGGCCTCGTTGGCCTTCAGGGACATGTAGACATATTCGATCGTGTCGTCGGCCGGCAGGTTGAAGGGCAGTTGCGGGTCGCATTTGGCGATCGGAAAGCTCTTGTCGAGGGAATCGTCGTTGATCGAGTAGCGGATCGCCGACAGCCGGCAATGCATGGTCTGGAGCGCGGTGAAATAGACGAGCTGGCGGTTGTCGTAGTTGCGGAACTGGATCCAGCCCGTCTGCTTGTTGGCGTCGAGCATTGCCTTGTAGATCGAGACGTCAGGGATCTGCGGCTTGTACTCTTCCTCGTCGTCCGCAAGGGCCGCGGTACCAAGGGCCAGAACCGCGAGCATCGACGCCGCGGCAAGGCGGCGGCTGTTTCTAAACGCAACTCTCATCTGCATGGTCTCCCGATCAATGTCGCAACCGATGTCGCCGGCGAAGCTGTGGCATTCGAGCTTGAGATGCAATAACACCATTGGCGGCCGCGTTTGGCCAGACCCATTCGCGCGGCTCCCGCGCCTGCAGTGCGGACGACACCTGTGACAGACCCCCTTCTCCTCGGCATCGACACTGGCGGCACCTATACCGATGCCGTGCTCTACAGCGAAACGGCGGGCATCGTCGCCAAGGCCAAGGCATTGACGACGCGGCACGATCTGGCCGTCGGCATCTCGGGTGCAGTCGAGGCGGTGCTCGCATCGTCGGGCGCACCCGTTTCGGCGATCAGCCTCGTCTCGTTGTCGACGACGCTCGCCACCAATGCGCTCGTCGAGGGCCAGGGCGGCCGCGCCGGCCTCGTGATGATCGGCTTCGGGCCGGAGGATCTGAAGCGCGACGGCCTTGCCGATGCGCTCGGCAGCGACCCGGTGATCTTCCTGCCCGGCGGCCACAATGTGCACGGCAACGAGACGCCGCTCGACATGAGCGCGCTCGAGGAAGCGCTTCCGGAGCTGTCGCAAACGGTCTCCTCCTTTGCCGTCGCCGGCTATTTCGCCGTGCGCAACCCGGCGCATGAGGAGCGGGTGCGCGAGCGCATCCGCGCGGTCTCGCATCTGCCGGTCACCTGCAGCCATGAACTTTCCTCCAAGCTCGGCGGGCCGCGCCGGGCCCTGACGACGCTGCTCAACGCCCGGCTGGTCTCGATGATCGACCGGCTGATCGGCTCCTGCGAGGATTATCTCGCCAGCCGCGGCATCGACGTGCCGATGATGGTCGTGCGCGGCGACGGCGCGCTGATCTCGGCGGCCGAGGCGCGTCTCCGACCGATCGAGACCATTCTGTCCGGACCGGCGGCAAGCCTTGTCGGCGCGCGGCACCTGACCGGCCTCGACGATGCGGTCGTCTCCGATATCGGCGGCACGACGACCGACGTGGCGGTGCTCGACGGCGGACGACCGCGGCTCGATGCCGAGGGCGCGGTCGTCGGCGGCTACCGCACGATGGTCGAGGCGGTTGCCATGCGCACCTACGGGCTCGGCGGCGATTCGGAAGTTCGCATCAACGATCGCGGCCTGAAGGCGCGGATCGACCTCGGGCCGCGCCGCCTCCTGCCGCTCAGCCTCGCCGCACATCTTCATGGCGACGCGGTGATTGCCGTGCTGGAACGCCAGTTGCGTGCGGCGCACCAAGGGCGCCACGACGGGCGCTTCGCCGTTCGAACCGGCGTGCCGGAGCGCATGGCAAGCGGCCTCCAGCCACAGGAGCAGGCGCTTTACGACCGCATCGGGTCCAGCCCGGAACCGCTCGACAGCCTTCTCGTCACGACGCTGCAGCGCGCGACGCTCGACCGGCTGGTCGGCCGCGGGCTGGTCCATGTCTGCGGCATCACGCCGTCGGACGCCATGCATGTGCTGGGCGAGCAGGGCCAGTGGAACGGCAAGGCCGCACGGCTCGGCCTGGAGCTTGCCACCCGCATCAAGGACGGGTCCGGACGGCCGATCGCGGCATCGGCGGAAGAGCTTGCGCGGCTGATCGTTGACCGGCTGACGCGGCAATCCTCGGATGTCATCCTCGCCGCCTGCCTGTCGGAGGACGGTGCGGGCGCGATCGATCCGGCCAATTCGCTGGCGCTCGACCGGGCGCTCCATCGCGTGCCCGGCATCGTGCAGGTGCGGGTATCGCTCGACCGGCCGCTGGTCGGCCTCGGCGCCTCGGCACCCGTCTACTATCCGGCGATCGCCGCCATGCTCGGCGCCGAATCGGCCATTCCCGACCATGCCGGCGTCGCCAATGCGGTCGGTGCCGTCGTCGGCCAGGTGCGCGCCGCCGTCACCGTCTTCGTGACGACGCCGGAAGAGGGCGTCTTTGTCGTCTCCGGCGCTGGAGAAAGCGTCCGGCTGATCGACGAGCAGGAAGCCTTCGCCCTGGCGCGCGAACGCGCGGTGACCGCAGCACTCCAGGCAGCACACGCAAGCGGCGCCGAGGAGCCGGCCGTCTCGGTCACAGAAGCGATCGATGCGCCGGAAATCGAGGGCAGCCGCAAGCTGGTCGAGGCGCGTTTCACGGCGACGGCGACGGGCCGGCCGCGCATCGCACACGATTCATAGTGGACCATTTTTTCCGGATTGGCATAAATTCTATATACCATTGCCGAATTGACTATGAATGAAAGCTCTGGAAGGTGGCAGCATCGGTTAGCCCACACAATCCGGAGCGAAACATGTCCCGCATAGAAAAGAACGGCCTCCTCATCGACAGCGCGCTGCACGACTTCATCGTGACGGAGGCGCTGCCCGGAACCGGCGTGGATGCGGACCGCTTCTTTTCCGAATTCTCCGCCATCGTGCACGACCTTGCGCCTGAAAACCGGGCACTGCTCGCCAAGCGCGATGCGATGCAGGAAAAGATCGACGCCTGGTACCGGGAAAACGGCGCGCCCTCCGACATGGCAGTTTACGAGGCTTTCCTGCGCGAGATCGGTTACCTCCTGCCGGAGGGGCCGGACTTCGCGGTCTCGACCGCCAATGTCGACGCCGAGATCGCGACCATCGCCGGACCGCAGCTCGTCGTGCCGGTGATGAATGCGCGCTATGCGCTGAACGCGGCCAACGCACGCTGGGGCTCGCTCTACGATGCGCTCTACGGCACCGACGCCATTCCGGAAACGGACGGCGCGGAAAAGGGCAAGGGCTACAATCCCGTGCGCGGCGAAA
>CAMPIK010000258.1 GCA_946886325.1 uncultured Shinella sp. | reverse complement strand
TCGTCGAGCGGGTTCTTCACCATCTCCTTCTTGCGCCGCGCGCGGTGCGAGCCGATGGCGAAGCGGTGCGCCTCGTCGCGCAGGCGCTGGACGAAATAGAGCACCGGGTCGCGCGGCGGCAGCGAGAAGTCCGGCCGGCCGCGCATGAAGAAGCGTTCGCGGCCCGCCTCGCGGTCCTGCCCCTTGGCGACGCCGATCGCCACCACCTGGTCGGTGATGCCGAGCTCCTCGAGGATCGCCCGCACCGCCGTCATCTGGCCCTGGCCGCCGTCGATGAGGATGACATCCGGCCAGGCGGGGAAGGGCAGGTCGGCGGCATCGACGCCTTCGCTTGCGGCAGTCCGGTCCGGCAGGCCCTCTTCCTTGATGAGCCGCGCGAAGCGCCGGGTCATCACCTCCTTCATCATGCCGAAGTCGTCGCCGGGCGTGATGTCGGTCGATTTGATGTTGAATTTTCGATACTGCCCCTTCACGAAACCATCAGGCCCGGCCACCACCATGCCGCCGACCGCATTGGTGCCCATGATGTGGGAGTTGTCGTAGATCTCGATGCGGCGCGGCACGCTGGCAAGCTGGAAGGTCTGGGCAAAGCCTTCGAGCAGCCGCGACTGCGAGGCGGTCTCGGCGAGCTTGCGGCCATGGGCCTCGCGGGCATTGGCGACGACATGTTCCACGAGGTCGCGCTTCTCGCCGCGCTGCGGCACGAGGATCGAGACGCGGTGGCCGGCCCGCTCGGAGAGCGCCAGCGCCAGCAGTTCCAGTTCCTCGACCGTCTCCGACAGGAGAATCTGCTTCGGACAGGGCTTGTCGTCGTAGAACTGCGCGAGAAAGGCGTTCAGCACCTCGGCGCTCGTCAGTTGCGGGTCGGCCTTCGGGAAATAGGCGCGGTTGCCCCAGTTCTGCCCGGTGCGGAAGAAGAAGACCTGGATGCAGGAGACCCCGCCCTCGTGGTGGATCGCGAAGACATCCGCCTCCTCGACGCCGGCCGGGTTGATGCCCTGGTGGCTCTGGACATGGGAGAGCGCCGCCAGCCGGTCGCGATAGACGGCGGCGCGCTCGAAATCGAGATCTTCGGCGGCAGCGTTCATGGCCTCGGCCATATGCGCCTTCACCTTCTGGCTCTTGCCGGAGAGAAAATCCTTCGCCTCCTGCACCAGTTCCGCATAGTCGGCATCGCCGATCTCGTGCGTGCAGGGGCCGGAACAGCGCTTGATCTGATAGAGCAGGCAGGGCCGCGTCCGGCTCTCGAAGACGCTGTCCGTGCAGGTGCGCAGGAGAAAGGCGCGCTGCAGCGAGTTGATGGTGCGGTCCACGGCTCCCGCGGAGGCGAAGGGGCCGAAAAAGTCGCCCTTGCGGCTTCTGGCGCCCCGGTGCTTGAAGATCGCCGGCGCGCGTGTGTCGCCGGTGACGAGGATATAGGGAAAGGACTTGTCGTCGCGCAGAAGCACGTTGAAGCGCGGGCGCAGGCGCTTGATGAGGTTTGCCTCGAGCAGCAGCGCCTCGGTCTCCGTCCGCGTCGTGACGAATTCCATCTTCGCCGTCTGGCGGATCATCTGCACGATGCGGTTGGAGTGGCCGCGGCCCTGCGCATAGTTCGTCACACGCTTCTTCAGGCTCCGCGCCTTGCCGACATAGAGCACGTCGCCGGCAGCGTTGAACATGCGGTAGACGCCGGGGCTGTTCGGCAGGCGCTTGACATAGACCTGGATGAGATCGGCGCCGATCACGCCCTCCGGCAGGTCGGAGGTCTCGGTCCATTCGATGGCGGGCAGGGCGGCGGCGACAGTCGCGCCGTCTCCTTCGGCGACGATGTCCTCGTCGTCGGCTTCGATCTCGTCATAGAGGACGCCGCCGTCCTCCACCTGCCGTCCTGATGTCATTCCACGATCTCCGCCACGTCGGGCGTCTCCCAGGCGAGGTGCTGCCCGCCGTCGAGCGCGATCATCTGGCCGGTGATCGACGGGCTCTCGAAAAGGTAGCGCACCGTGCGGCCGAACTCGTCGAGCCGCGGCCCGGTCTTCAGGATAAGCCCTTCGACCTGCTGCTGAAAGTCGCGCGGGTCCTGCCGCTCGTTCGGCAGCGACGGACCGGGGCCGATCGCATTGACGCGGATCGACGGCGCCAAGGCCTGCGCCATGGTGCGCGTCGCCATCCAGAGTGCGGCCTTGGAGAGCGTATAGGAATAATAGCGCGGCGTCGGGTTCCAGACCCGCTGGTCGACGATGTTGACGACGAGGCCGCTGTTGGTGGCCGGCAGTTGCCGCGCGAAGTCGCGCACGAGGATCGACGGCGCCCGCACATGCACGTTGAAATGCCGGTCCCAGAGGTCCGGGTCGAGCGCATCGAGACTGTCCGGCTTGAACAGCGAGGCATTGTTGACGAGCAGGCCGAGCGGCCCGATCCCCTCGGTCGCCTCGGCGATCAGCCGCTCCGTCGCCGCCGTCTCCGAGAGATCGGCGGCAAGCGCCACCGCCGTGCCGCCCTGTCGCCGGATCGTGTCCGCCATCGCTTCCGCCTCGTCGAGCGAGGTGTTGGCATGGATCGCCACGGCGAAGCCGTGGGCGGCGAGATCGTCGACGATGGCCTTGCCGATCCGGCGCGCGCCGCCGGTCACGAGGGCCGTTTTGAGGGGCTGCTTCAACGGGTTTCCCTGTCCGCGATTCTCTTTGGTTTAACCAGCTCCAGATATAGAGAACTTTGCCGGGGCTTAAACGGTCGCCCGCAAAAACTTTACCCGGATGTTAACAGGAAGATGCGTGAGAGAACTATTTCGATCACGATCAGTATAGTTTGGTCATTTCCGCGTTTATGGTTAACAAATACCCTGTTGTCGTTAAGCAACATCCAACTTTCGACGTGTTCGTGCCACAGAGATTCCACATTTTGGCTCTTGGAAATCCTCAATCTTTATTCAAATTTGATCTCAACCGGGCGGGTTAAAAACGAGTTCGACGATGTCCGGGAGGCGGAAGGTCAAAAACCCGATGCCACCGACATGTGTCACCAAAGGAGAATAGTATGCGTACACTCATCACCACCCTCATGGCTTCCGCAATGACGGTCGCCGCTTTCCAGGCCGCCAACGCTGCCGACGCCGTCATGGACATTCCGCAGGCTCCGGCCGCTGAATATACCGAGCCGGCGATCAGCAACTGGCAGGGCGCCTATGCCGGTGGCACGGTCACCTACCAGCGCGGCAGCTTCGAACGCCAGAGCGGCGTCGATGCCAACGGCTTCGGCGGCGGCGTCTACGGCGGCTACAACATGCAGAGCGGCCAGATCGTCTATGGCGGTGAAGCGGACCTCAACTACTCGGGCATCGATTCGGCCAACGCCGTTCGCAAGGCCGACCAGGGCGTCAACGGCTCGGTCCGTGCCCGCGTCGGTGTCGACCTGAACCCGGTCCTCGTCTACGGCACCGGCGGTCTCGCCGTCGGCCGCGCCGAAATGAACGACGGTGTGAGCGAAGACAAGCGCACGCTGACCGGCTGGACGGCCGGTGCCGGTGCCGAAGCCTTCGTGACCAACAACGTCACGGCGCGCGTCGAATACCGCTACACCGACTACGGCAGCAAGAACTTCAACCTCAGCTCCGGCACGGTTGATGCCGGCCTCAAGGACCACAGCGTCCGCGTCGGCATGGGCGTGAAGTTCTGATCCATTATGGATGTCAGATGAGAAAGGCCGGGAGCGATCCCGGCCTTTCGTCGTTGATGGGCTGTAGACCCGCATTGAACGGGATGCGGCACGGTTGGCCACCCGGCATCAACCGGGATGGGCCGCCGCCCACCGTCCGTTCTGCGTCCGGCCGCCATAGCCATAGGCATCGCCGTCCGCCGCGTGGACATGCACGTAGCATTCTTCGTGCAGGGGGCCGAGGAGGGCCGCCATGCCTTCATAGGCAGACCGGATAAAGGCTGTCGTCTCGGCCTTGGTATTGGTCCCCTCGGTGATCTTGATGTCGAGCCAGAAGGCCGACAGGCCGTCGAGCGCGGGGCAGGTGCCGGCGATGAACCAGCCTGCGGGGTCGGCCGGCTCGACAAGCACGGCCGTGACGGAAGGGTCCTTTCCGAGCGTCTCGGCCGCAAGCCGCGTGGCGAGATCGGCGATGGCGCGGCGCAGGTCCGGTTCTGGCTCCGGTGTCACGTAGCGGATGAGGATCATGGGCATCGGATATCTCCTTTTCGATGACACAATCTGCCCTTTCCTTTTCGATCGTGGAATTGCATGATTGCCTATAGGTTACATCGTGGATTCTTATGATGCTCGATCTGGAATCGGTCCGCCTGTTCGTTCTCGCCGTCGAGTTCGGCAACCTGACCCGGGCGGCGGAAGCGGCCGGCACGGTGCAGCCGGCCGTCAGCCAGCGCATCAAGGCGCTCGAGGCGTCGCTCGGCCGCAAGCTTCTCGACAGGACGCCCCGCCTGGTGCGACCGACCGAAGCGGGGGAGTTGTTTCTGGTGCGGGCGCGAGCGCTCCTCGCGGCCCATGATAAGGCCATCGCGCTGGATGACGCCCCTGCGCCGACCGTCTCCATCGGCTTCAGCGACCATGCCCTCGGCACCAGTTTCGAGCAGGTACTTCGCCGGCTGCGGACGGCGCTGCCGCACAACACCGTGATCACGCTTCAGCTCGGACAGTCCCATCATGTGCGCAGCCTGTTCGAGGCCGGCACCGTCGATCTTGCGGTTGTCCGGCGGGAAGGCGGAGGGGCGGACGGCGAGGTGCTCGGGGAGGATGGCATCGGCTGGCGGGCGCCTGCCGGCTGGCAGGTTCCGGAGGGGCCGCTTCCCGT
>CAMPIK010000257.1 GCA_946886325.1 uncultured Shinella sp. | reverse complement strand
ATCGTCTTCGGCCTCGGCGGCATCGGCCTCAACGTGCTGCAGGGCCTGCGCCTTGCCGGTGCGGACATGATCATCGGCGTCGATATCAACAACGACCGCAAGGCCTGGGGCGAGAAGTTCGGCATGACGCATTTCGTCAATCCGAAGGACGTCGGCGACGACATCGTGCCTTACCTCGTCAACCTGACGAAGCGCAACGGCGACACGATCGGCGGCGCGGACTACACGTTCGACTGCACGGGCAACACCAAGGTGATGCGCCAGGCGCTCGAATCTTCGCATCGCGGCTGGGGCAAGTCGGTCATCATCGGCGTTGCCGGCGCGGGGCAGGAAATATCCACCCGTCCGTTCCAACTCGTCACCGGCCGTAACTGGATGGGCACCGCGTTTGGCGGCGCGCGTGGCCGCACGGACGTTCCGAAGATCGTCGAGTGGTACATGGAGGGCAAGATCCAGATCGACCCGATGATCACCCACACCATGCCGCTCGACGAGATCAACAAGGGTTTCGACCTGATGCACGAGGGCAAGTCGATCCGCAGCGTCGTCGTCTATTGACGGCGCGCCCGCCACAGGATGCTATCGGCCGGCGCTCACGGGGGACAAGGGCATGAGGACGAGACTGGCGGCACTGGCATGGATGATCGCGACGACGGCCGCATGGGCGGGGCCTGAAGGCACGTTCGACGTGGTGGGAAAGAACCCCGATGACAACGGGCAGTACGAAGGCACCGTGACGGTGAAACGCACGGGCGACACCTATTCGGTCGTCTGGGACGTCGCCGGCACGCGCTTCGTCGGCATCGGGATCGGCGCGAAACCGGCCGGCACGGCAGCGGGCTACGCCGGCGCTTCGGACGGCGACACGGCGATTGCCGTCGGCTACGGCAGCGGCTCGCAGCACGGCCTTGCCGTCTACGAGGAGCAGGCCGACGGAAGCTGGAGCGGCATCTGGACCTATGCGGGCTCCGCGGTCGTTTCGAGCGAGGTCTGGTATCCGAAGGGCGGCACGAAGACCCGCTCCGCCACAACAGGCAACCAGCCCGCCATGTCAGTAAAACCGACCGGCGACTACAGCGTCAGGCCCGAGTGAGGCCAGCCGCGGCGCGCTTGGCAGCCGGTGGATAGCCCGGACAAAACGTTGCCGTCCTCAAGGCCGGTCGTTATGGTGCGCGCCATGTCGAACACCCCTCAGATCTATGTCGATGCCGATGCCTGCCCGGTCAAGGCGGAAGTCCTGAAAGTGGCCGAGCGCCATGGGCTTGCGACGACCTTCGTCGCCAATTCCGGCCTGCGCCCGTCGCGCGACCCGATGGTGAAGAACATCATCGTCTCCGGCAGCTTCGATGCCGCCGACGACTGGATCGTCGATCATGTGGCGGCAGGCGACATCGTGGTGACGGCGGACATTCCGCTCGCCGGCCGCTGCGTCGGCAAGGGCGCGCATGTGACCGGCCCGACCGGCCGGCCCTTCGACGTGACGAATATCGGCATGGCGACGGCGATGCGTGATCTCGGCGCGCATCTTCGCGAAACCGGCGAGAGCAAGGGCTACAACGCCGCCTTCACGCCGCGCGACCGCTCGGCCTTCCTCGAAACGCTCGAGCGCCTCTGCCGGCGCGCCAGGAGCGAGCGGGCCGCATCGGGCGCGCCCAGATGAGCGGACCGGGATGGCACCGCCACCGTCGCCACTTCGCCTTCTATGCCGGCCTTGCCGCCGGCGTTCTCGTCTTTGCGGCAGGGTCCGTCGCGTCGTCGGGCAGTGCCGTCGAAATGGCGGCGGTCGCCTTCTTCCTCGTCTATCTCGTCCTCACGGCGTTCCGCGTCCCGTCGCTCTCGGCCGCCTATCTGCGCGACCATGCGCTCGAAAATGATGAGCCGGCACCCGTGATCCTCGCCGTCACGTTTGGCGCCGTCGCGCTTTCGCTCGTCTCGCTCTTTGCCGTCGTCAACGGCGCCGGCCGGCTCGGCCGGCTGGAACTGGTGCTTGCGGTCGCTTCCGTCGCGCTCGGCTGGCTGACGATCCACACGATGGCGGCGCTGCACTATGCCCATCTCTACTGGCGTCCCTCGCGAGAGACGGCGGATGCGGAGGCCCGCGGCGGGCTGGACTTTCCGGGAAAGGATGAACCCGGCGCCCATGATTTCCTCTATTTCGCCTTCGTCATCGGCATGACCGCCCAGACCTCCGATGTCGCGATCACCTCGACCGCCATGCGCAAGGCCAACCTCCTGCACGCGGTCGTCTCCTTCTTCTTCAACACCGTTCTCGTCGCGGCCGCGGTCAATGTCGCGGTGTCGCTGGCCGGCTGAACGCACAATCCTTCGGAGCATCTCCCATGAAAATCCTCTCCCAGAACCAGGCCTTCGGCGGCATGCAGGGCGTCTTCGCCCATGATTCGGCGACGACGAACTGCGAGATGACCTTTGCCGTCTACGTTCCCCCGAAAGCGGTCTCGGAGCCCTGCCCCGTCCTCTGGTACCTCTCCGGCCTGACCTGCAGCCATGCCAACGTGATGGAAAAGGGCGAATACCGGCGCCTTGCCGCAGACCTCGGCCTGATCGTCGTCTGCCCCGACACCAGCCCGCGCGGCAACGACGTGCCGGACGAACTGACCAACTGGCAGATGGGCAAGGGTGCGGGCTTCTATCTCGATGCGACGGAGATGCCCTGGTCCGAGCACTACCGCATGTATTCCTACATCACCGAAGAACTACCGGCGCTCGTCGCCGAGCATTTTCGCGTCGATATGGACCGGCAGGGCATTTTCGGCCATTCGATGGGCGGGCACGGCGCCATGACCATCGCGCTGAAAAACCCGGATCGCTTCCGAAGCTGTTCGGCCTTCGCGCCGATCGTCGAACCGTCGACGGCCGACTGGTCGATGCCGGCCTTCGAAAAATATCTCGGGGCGGACAAGTCCGCATGGCGGGCCTATGACGCCTGCGCCCTCGTCAAAGACGGCGCCCGGTTCCCGGAATTCCTGATCGACCAGGGCAAGGCCGACGGCTTCCTGGAAAACGGCCTGCGGCCCTGGCTTTTCGAAGAGGCGGTGAAGGACACCGGCATCGGACTGACGCTCCGCCTGCACGAACGCTACGACCATTCCTATTATTTCATCTCGACCTTCATGGACGATCACCTGCGCTGGCACGCCGAGCGCCTCGGCTGACGGATCATATGGCGCCGGTGCATGGCTGACATGCGCCGGCGGCCTTGTCGATGCGCGAGGGATCGGCGATAGTCCCTGCCATCGGTAGACGGCTACCGCCGGGCAGATGCCCGGCCACGAGCGCGGGGACGGCCTCGCTCCTTTCAAACGGAGTTGGGCATCATGTCCTGGTTTCTTCTTGTTCTTGCCGGCCTTTTCGAAATCGGCTGGGCGATCGGCCTCAAATACACCGCCGGTTTCACCAAACCGCTTCCCACCATCCTCACCGTCGGCGCCATGGTGATCAGCATCGCCCTTCTCGGCCTTGCGGTGAAATCGCTGCCGATGGGCACGGCCTATGCGGTCTGGACCGGCATCGGCACGGTCGGCACGGTCATCCTCGGCATCGTGCTCTTCGCCGAGCCGGTAACGGCTGTGCGCATCGGCTGCATCCTGCTGATCGTCACCGGCATTCTCGGCCTGAAGTTTGCGGCCTAGACCGACGGTTCGCGACGGTTGTCCAGCGCATAGGCGCCGGGGCCGGCGAAGACCAGATAGAGAAAGATGAAGCAGAAGGAGATCGCGGCGTCGCCGCGATTGTTGACCGGGAAGAAATCGACCGGCGCATGGGCCATGAAATAGGCGGCGGCCATGAAGCCCGAGAGCACGAAGGCCGCCGGGCGGGTGAAGAGGCCGACGAGCACCAGAAGTCCGCCGACGATTTCAAGCACGCCCGCCACGCCGATCAGGTTCATCAGGTCCATGAACGGCTTTTCGGCCGGCGGGAAATTGAAGAATTTCTGCGTGCCATGCGCGATGAATTGCAGCGCCGTCATGATCCGCAACGCCGCCAGCGCCTGCGGCCGGTAGGCGCCGAGGCGCGCGCTCCAGGAACCTGCCATGTCAACCCGCCTCCGTTGTCCGGCTTCCGCCGCCATGACCGTAGCCTAGCGAAAATCGGCGCGGAGGAAAGCGGGAGTTCTGCCGGCGGCCAATGCTTTCAGTTGCAGCTTCTTTCGAGCGTGACGACGCAGGGCGTCTCACCGGCCTTGCCGGTCGACGGGCGCGCCCGGGACCGCACGGTCAGCGCCGCCTCGGTCGGAATGATGACGGGGTCTTTCACCCGCGGCCTCTGGTAGGCGACGTCGCCGCGCTGCTGTGCCGAGAGGTTCCGCTTGACGCCGGCGGTCTTGCGACCTTTGCCCGGCCGCTTCCAGTGCGTCGGTGCGGAGCGAACGGTCGCAAGCTGGTAGGCGAGCGCGATCCGGCCTGCGACCGCCTCTGCCAGCGCCCGGTCGGCGGCCTTGTCGCCCTTCATGAAGCTGTTGACGGTGAACCGCTTGCGCTCGATGCCGCCGCCGGCTTCGTTGAGGCGCACCTCGACCGCAATCGAATTGCGGCCAGCATGGGCGCCCGTGCCCTTCACCACGTCCGACAGAAGCACCTCCATCGCCACCTTCGGCAACGGCACCGGCCGCCGCGTCTTGCGAACGGCAAGCGTCAGGCGCTGCGCCGCGGTCTTCTTCAGGGTCGCGGAAACGGTCGCGTCGCCGGTGACGGTGACCTTGCGCACATCCTTCAGCACGTCGGCAGCAGCGGCCGCGAAGGGCAAGGCGAAAAGCAGGACCGCCGCGAGAGCGGCGCGGAGAGAAGCAA
>CAMPIK010000256.1 GCA_946886325.1 uncultured Shinella sp. | reverse complement strand
TTCGCGGGCATGATCGCGTCGAACCCGAAGGTCGAGGTCTGGGCGATCCCGGCCAAGACCGGCGGCTCCAGAGCCTTCTGCGACCGCATGAATGCCTGGGCGCAATCGACCGGCCAGCCGGGGCTTGGCTATATCTTCTGGCGCAAGGAAGGCGAGGTGCTCGAAGGCGCCGGCCCGCTCGCCAAGAACATCGGCCCGGAGCGCACGGATGCGATCCGCACGCAGCTCGGCCTCGATGACGGCGATGCCTGCTTCTTCGTCGCGGGCGATCCGGCGAAATTCTACAAATTCGCCGGCGAGGCGCGCACCAAGGCCGGCGAGGAACTGAACCTCGTCGACCGCGACCGGTTCGAATTCGCCTGGATCGTCGATTTCCCCTTCTTCGAGTGGAACGAGGACGAGAAGAAGGTCGATTTCTCGCACAACCCCTTCTCCATGCCGCAGGGCGGGATGGAGGCGCTTGAAGGCGACGATCCGCTGTCGATCAAGGCCTTCCAGTACGACATGGTCTGCAACGGCTTCGAGATCGCCTCCGGCTCGATCCGGAACCAGTCGCCGGACCTGATGGTCGCCGCCTTCGAGAAGGTGGGCCTGTCCAAGGCCGACGTCGAGGAGCGCTTCGGCGGCCTCTACCGGGCGTTCCAGTACGGCGCGCCGCCGCATGGCGGCATGGCCTTCGGCATCGACCGTGTCGTCATGCTTCTGACGGGCGCGAAGAACCTGCGCGAAATCTCGCTCTTCCCGATGAACCAGCAGGCGCAGGACCTGCTGATGGGCGCGCCGTCGCCGGCCATGCCCGCGCAGCTGCGCGAACTGGCGCTGCGCGTCGTGCCGACGCCGAAGAAGGACTGAGGAACGCGCGAGCGTTCGAAGGGAAGGGCCGGGCGGCGACGTCCGGCCCTTTGCCGTTTCGGACGCCACAATGCCGCGATTTTGCCGCCGGCCGATCCGAATTCGGCGCGCAATCGGCCGGAATGCATCCCTAGCGTGAACGGACGCCCGACAAGAGGCGCTTCACGACTGAAGGGATTGCACCATGACGACGACCGATACCGACGAACCGGACGGAGCTTCCTCCGGCCGAGAGTCCCATTCCACTATTCCCCTCCAAAGGCCCGGCCTTTCTACCATCATGGCGTCGCCGGGCGTCAAGTGCCTTATGATCGGAGTCATCGCGATGGCGCTGCTCGTGCCGCTGATGCTGGTCTGGGGGCTGACGGAGGAGCGCGCACAACGCGCCGACGAGGTCGCGCGCCGCATCGCCAACGGCTGGGGCGGCGACCAGGTGGTGAACGGCCCCTATCTCGCCGTACCCTTCGATGTCGAGCGGCGGCGCGAGGTGGACGGCCGCACCGTCGTCGAGCGCGTCACCGAATGGGCGCTCGTGATGCCCGAAACGCTCGACGTGACGGCGGCGCTCTCGACCGAGGAACGCCGGCTCTCGATCTACACGCTGCCCGTCTACAACGGCGACCTGCGGCTGACGGGCCGCTTCGGCAGCGGCATCCTCGAAGACCTCGCCCAGTTTCCGGGCGTGCCGCAGCTCGATCGCGCCATGCTCGTGCTCAACATCAACGACATCACCGGCATCCGCTCCGATGCCGGCGTGAAGATCGACGGCGGCGCGGTCCGGCCCTTCGATCCCGGCATGCGGCAGATATCGGCGATGACCGTGCTGCCGGCGGATGGCTATGCGACGCCGCAGTCGAGCGCGGGCGTCAACCGCCAGATCGAGCGGCCGCTCGTCGAACGCGGCTTCGCCTTCGAGATCGCGCTGTCGCTCAACGGCTCCAGGAGCTTCGCGGTGGCGCCCGCCGGCCAGACGACCAGCTTTGCCGCGCGCGCCGACTGGCCGCATCCGGGCTTCGAGGGCCTGTTCCTGCCCGAGACGAAGACCGTGACGGAGCGGGATTTCGAGGCGAAATGGACGATCCCCTATCTGGCGCGCGGCATCGACCGCGTGGTGGCGGGCTCGAACCTGCCTTTGTCCGGAAGCCTGATGACGATCAACCTCGTCGAGCCGGTGAAATTCTACCAGGTCGTCTCGCGCACGCTCAAATATTCGATCGGCTTCATCTCGCTCGTCTTCCTCGCCACCTTCATCGTCGAACTGAAGGGCGGGCGCTTGGTGCACTGGATCCAGTATGTGCTGACGGGCCTCGCGCTCATCGTCTTCTACGTGCTGCTGCTGGCGCTCGCCGAACACACCGGCTTCGCCGTCGCCTACGGTCTTGCGGCACTCGCGACGACCGCGCTCATCGCCGCCTATCTGGGTGCCGCGACCGGCAGCCGGCGAAACGGTATCGCGCTCGGCGCCGTGCTCGCGGCCGCCTACGGCATCATGTATCTGGTGCTGCGCGAGGACGAATACGCGCTGCTCGCCGGCGCGCTGATCTCCTTCGTGACGATCGCTGCGACCATGTATGCGACACGGCGCATCGAGTGGACCGTCCCGCAGGCGAGGCCCTTGCCGGCGGCCTGAACCCGAAACGGCGCAGGCGGTCCAGCCGCCTGTGCCGCCGTTCTCGGACACGGCGGCGACCGGAACAATAGGCTTCCCGGGTCATTCTTGCCTGATGAAGTTACTCGCTGTCATCCTGACGGGATTGGCGCTCATCGCGCCCGCAGCGCACGCCTACGAATTCCTGAACAAGATCGGGCTGGCGCAGGCGGATTATTTTATCGTCCAGCAAATCTACAACGGATGGTGGATCGCCGGTCTCCTCCTGCCGCTGGCGTGCGTCGCCAATGGTGCGAATGCCATTTGGCTTCGCGACGACAAGACCGCCATGATGCTGTCGATCGCGGCGGCCGGCCTGATCGTGCTCAATCTCGTGATCTTCATGCTCTTCACCCAGCCGGCAAACGCCGCGACGCAGAACTGGACTGTGCAGCCGGAGAACTGGGAGGCGCTTCGGGCGCAGTGGGAGTATTCCCATCTGGTGAATGCTGCGGTCAATTTCCTGGCCTTCTGCTGCGCGACCCTTGCCTCGACGCGGTAGCGCCCCGGCGCGCAATGCGGCAAAACCGTGTTGCGCTGCATCATTCAGCCGTCTATAAGCACGGTCATTCGCCCCGGACCCGGTGAAATTCCGGGTGGCTCTTCTGGCCGCCGATCCGCCAGACAACGCAACAGCATCAAACCAGATCACGTGCCGGACCTCCCGCCGGCCTGGGTGCACTACTTTTGCGGACATCCCCATGACAACAAATCTTGCGACCTACAGGCGCGAATGGTTTTCGAACATTCGCGCAGACATTCTCTCCGGCATCGTGGTGGCGCTCGCGCTCATCCCCGAAGCCATCGGCTTCTCGATCATCGCCGGCGTCGATCCGAAGGTCGGGCTCTTCGCCTCCTTCGCCATCGCCTGCGTCTCGGCCTTCACCGGCGGCCGGCCCGGCATGATCTCGGCCGCCACGGCCGCGACCGCCGTTCTGATGGTCACGCTCGTCAAAGAGCACGGGCTTGAATATCTCTTTGCCGCGACGCTGCTGATGGGCCTCATCCAGATCGCCGCCGGCTTCCTCAAGCTCGGCCGCGTCATGCGCTTCGTCTCGCGCTCGGTCATAACGGGCTTCGTCAACGCCCTGGCGATCCTGATCTTCATGGCGCAGCTCCCCGAACTGATCGGGGTTCCAAACGTCACCTATGTCATGATCGCCGCCGGCCTCGCGATCATCTACCTGCTGCCCTATGTCACCAAGGCCGTGCCGTCACCGCTCGTCGCCATCGTCGCCCTGACGGTGCTCGCCTGGTGGACCGGCATGGACATCCGCACCGTCGGCGACCTCGGCGACCTGCCGTCCGCGCTGCCGGTCTTCGCGCTGCCGCAGGTGCCGCTGACCTTCGAGACGCTGCAGATCATCTTCCCCTATTCGGTGGCGCTCGCCGCCGTTGGCCTGCTCGAATCGCTGCTGACGGCGCAGATCGTCGACGACATGACGGATACGACGAGCTCCAAGAGCCAGGAATGCCTCGGGCAGGGCGCAAGCAACATCGCCTCCGGCCTGATCGGCGGCATGGGCGGCTGCGCGATGATCGGCCAGTCGGTGATCAACGTTACCTCCGGCGGGCGGGGGCGGCTTTCCACCTTCGTCGCCGGCGCCTTCCTGCTCTTCCTGATCCTGGTGCTCGATGATCTCGTGCGCATCATCCCGATGGCGGCGCTCGTCGCGGTGATGATCATGGTGTCGATCGGCACCTTCTCCTGGCGCTCCGTCCTCGACCTGCGCCGCAACCCCTGGCCGTCCTCGGTCGTCATGCTGGCAACCGTCGTTACCACCGTCGGCACCCATGACCTTGCCAAGGGCGTGCTGGTCGGCGTGCTGCTCTCCGGTGTCTTCTTCGCCGGCAAGGTGGCGCGTCTCTTCGAGGTGCGCTCGACGCTCAGCGACGACGGCACGGCGCGCACCTACCACGTGCTTGGACAGGTGTTCTTCGCCTCGACGGAAGGCTTCATCGCCGCCTTCGACTTCGCCGAACCGCTCCGCAAGGTGACGATCGACGTCTCCGACGCCCACCTCTGGGACATCACCGCCGTCGGCGCGCTCGACAAGGTCGTGCTGAAATACCGCCGCCATGGCGTGGAAGTCGAGGTCATCGGCCTCAATGCGGCGAGCGCCCACATGCTCGACCGCTTCGCCGTGCACGACAAGGATCATGCAACGGCAATGGCGCCGGGCGGGCACTGAGGCGACGCCGGCCCGACGAAAAAACCCGGCGGAAACGATCCCGCCGGGCTTCTGATATCCTGCGAACAGGCGAACCGCTTACATTTCGTCGTTGGCCGAGACCGTGACGCCGAGGACCTGCG
>CAMPIK010000255.1 GCA_946886325.1 uncultured Shinella sp. | reverse complement strand
GGCAATCCCGAGACGGGCGCGGGCGTCGCGATACTCGCGCTCGAGACGATCCACCAACTCGGCGACGGGGACCACCGACTTGACTGCGCCGATGCCCTGTCCGCAGCCCCAGATGTCCTTCCAGGCCTTGGTGCCGGTGGCAGCGCTCTCGAAGTCCATCTTCGTCGGATCGGCTTCCGGCAGCGCGTCCGGGTCCATCCCGGCGGCCGCGATCGATCCCTTGAGGTAGTTGCCGTGGATGCCGGTGAAATAGTTGGAATAGACGATGTCGGCGGCCGCGCTGTCGACGATCATCTGCTTGTAGGCCTCCGAGGCGCGCGCCTCTTCGGTCGCGATGAAGGGCGAGCCGATATAGGCCATGTCCGCGCCCATCGCCTCGGCCGCCAGGATCGCTCCGCCGGTGGCAATCGCGCCGGAAAGCAGCAGCGGTCCGTCGAACCATTCGCGGATTTCCTGCACGAGCGCGAAGGGCGACAGCGTTCCGGCATGCCCGCCGGCACCGGCGGCAACGGCGATCAGCCCGTCTGCGCCCTTGCGGATCGCCGAACTGGCGTGGCGGTTGTTGATGACGTCATGCAGCACGATCCCGCCATAGGAATGGATCGCGTCGTTCACCTCCGGCACGGCGCCGAGCGAGGAGATGACGATCGGCACCTTGTATTTCACGCACATCGCGAGATCGTGCTCGAGCCGCCTGTTGGAGCGGTGCACGATCTGGTTGACGGCGAACGGCGCGGCCGGCTGCTCGGGATGACGGCGGTCATTGTCCGCCAGCGCCTCGGTGATTTCGGCCAGCCATTCGTCGAGCTGCGCTTCGGGACGCGCATTGAGCGCCGGAAAGGCGCCGACGACGCCTGCCTTGCATTGCGCGATCGTGAGCGCCGGATGCGAGATGATGAAGAGGGGCGCGGCAACCGCCGGAAGGCGAAGTTTTTCCTTGAGAATGGCGGGCAGGGTCATGGGCGTCCAGTTCTTACGTTTACGAAAACGTCAAAGTTCTAGCAGTCTTTCGGCTCCGGGAAAAGGTCCGCCGACGCCGTGCTTGTGGCCGCAGGGCGTCAGCGACAAAGGCGAATGCCGGCAGCGGTGCGCCCCGGCGGCCGCAAGACTTGCGCAAAATGCCTCCAGCGGCTAGGCAAATCGAAGCAAATGCGGCGCTGGGACCGGGTGGTTCGCCCCGCATTGACGAAACCGGCCAAAGTCGCGCTGACCCGGCCGTCCTGGAGCGACTGTGAGCGGACTTGAAAATGCCATCAGGAATGCGCTGACGCGGGCCGACCGGAGCAATCCGGAAGCACGCGCACGCATCTACCAGTCGGCGCGCAATGCTCTGGAAGCGGGGCTGCGCAAGCAGGGCATCAACGATGTCGAGACGGTTTCGGCGCAGCGCCACCGCCTGGAACTGACGATCCACCAGATCGAAGCGGAGGAACGCGCGGCCGCCGTCCCGCCGCCGGCCATCGATGTCGACGGCACCCGGCGTGAGCCGGAATCCAGCGGGGAAGACCTGATGCAGGTCGAGCCGGTCCGGCGCGACAGGGATGCGCAGCCTGATCAGGCGCCCGCGCAGCCCGACGGCGGGGAGATGGGCGATATCCGCCCGAACCGCGAGGACGGCCTTCGCGCCAGCCGGCCGGAGCCTGCAGCCGAAGCCGCCGTTCCGGCGACCGATCACGGCCGCGCGGAGGATATCCGTCCCGAGCGGGTCGCCAAGGCGCCGAAGCGCCGCGGCCGGCTTTTCTCCTTCGTGCTCGTCGTCGCGACGCTGGTGGCGGCGTTGGGCACCGCGGTCTGGTGGGTCCAGAGCAGCGGCTTGCTGCTTTCGCCGCAGGAGCGGGACGGCAGTGTCGCCAATCCCGAGGAGACGCTGACGGAAGAGGACTTCGACGGCCCGGATCCGCTGAAGGAAGCGCTCGATGCGCAGGCGAGCTTCTCGGACGACTGGCGCGAGATTTTCAAGCCGGCGGATACGGCCGTTCTCTCCGCATCGGCGGAAGGCAATTTCGAACCGGTGAGCACGAACGAGGGTCCGGCCGTCCGGCTGACCTCCGCGGCACCCGAGCGTGACGGGTCTGTGCGGATCGAGGTGAAGCCGGATGTGCTCCAGGCGATGTCCGGCAAGCGCTCGACGATCGCGCTCACGCTGCAATCGACCAATGGCAAGCCGGTTCAGGTCTCCGTCGAATGCGCCTTCGCGACGCTCGGCGAATGCGGACGCCATCGTTTCACGGTCGCCGACCGCATGGACGTGTTGTTCCAGGTCGAGTTCGACCGCTCCTTGTCGCCGACGCAATCGGGTCATCTGCTCGTCAACAGTGATGTCGGCGGCGGCGGTGCGAGCGTCAACCTCTTCGGCGCGCGCATCCTGCCCGGCGAATAACCCGGTCGGGACCTGACCGTCAGTCCTTGAAGTCGGCCCCCGGCATCAGGATCTTGTCGTCGATCTCGCCGATCACCTTCTCGTCCTTGCCGGCATAGTCGAGCTTCTGCAGCATGTGGCGAACGAGATTGATGCGTGCCCGGCGCTTGTCGTTGGACAGGACAACCGTCCAGGGCGCGCGATCCGTATGGGTCTCCTTCAGCATCCGGTCGCGTTTTTCCGAATAGTCGTCCCATCTGTTGAGCGCGGCAATATCCATCGGCGAAAGCTTCCAGACCTTCAGCGGATCGTGGCGGCGGTCGTGAAAGCGCTTGATCTGCATCTCGCGGCCGATGCTCAGCCAGAACTTGAAGAAGTGGATGCCCTCGGTGATCACCATCTTCTCGAAATGCGGCGTCTCGTTCAGGAAGTCCTCGTATTGCTCGTCCGAGCAGAAGCCCATGACCGGCTCGACGCCGGCGCGGTTGTACCAGGAGCGGTCGAACATCACGAACTCGCCGGCGGTCGGAAAGTTGGCGACGTAGCGCTGGTAGTACCATTGGCCGCGTTCGGTCTCGGTCGGCTTGTTGAGCGCGACGATGCGCGCCGTGCGCGGATTGAGATAGGCGCGCGTGACGTGGATCGAGCCGCCCTTGCCGGCGGCGTCGCGGCCTTCGAAGACGCTGATGATCCGGTGTCCGGTCTCCTGCAGCCAGAACTGCACCTTCACCAGTTCCACCTGCAGCTTTTCCAGCGTCTCCTCGTATTCGTCCTTGTCCATCTTCTTGTCATAGGGATAGCCGCCGGATTCGAGCGCCTTGTCGTCCACCCAGTCGGGCAATTTCGGATCGTCGATGTCGAATATCCGGGTCTTGTCGCCGATCTTGATCTCGACGGCACGGCTGTCCTCGTCCTTCTTCGCCACGGTATCCTCCTGGAATGTCTGCGTGTCTCGCCTGCGGCGGAAGGTCGAGCAGGCCACAAGCAGATTGCGAATTCAAGCGCACCATGAAAAACATGTCATGAAACCACGCTAGCAGTCTGAGATTGATCTGCGCGTGGAGTGATTCGATGGCAATCCGGGAGGAGAATGGTTTGGAGGAGCGGGAAACGGCCGTTCAGTGGTTCGCCTCCCAACTCTGGCGCGAGCGCGTGCTCGTCTCGGCGGCCGCCTTTGTCGGCTTCGTCATGTGGGCGGGCGGCTTCGATATCGGATGGGTCCTTTTCGCGGTCCTCCTGCTCGTTCTTGCCGGGCTTATAAGGCCGTTGCTGCGCGCCGACGCCGATACCCGGCCGGTGACAGCGGCCGTGGCGCCGCTCATCCGGGAGAGCTCTGCCGAACACGACCCGACCGCGGGCATGGCAGCACTCCTTGATGCGCTCGACATGCCGGCGCTGATCGTTGCGGCCGACGAGGCGGTGCGCCTCCAGAACAAGGCGGCCGAGGCGCTCTTCGGCCCGATACCGCGTAACGCGGACCTCGCCGGCCGCATTCGCGCGCCCGGCATCCTCGACATGGCGCGTGAAGCCATTGCCTCCGGCCTGCCCGGCGAGATCGAGCATTCCGAGCGGCTTCCCTCGGAATCGGTCTATATCGTTCGCGTCGCGCCTGTGCGTCTAGGCAACAGGCAGGCAGGCAGCGAGCCGCTTTTCCTCATTTCCTACCGCGACATTTCGCAGGCCCGCCGCATCGACCGCATGCGTTCGGATTTTGTCGCCAATGCCAGCCATGAATTGCGCACGCCGCTTGCGTCGCTGCGCGGGTTCATCGAGACCCTCCAGGGGCCGGCGAAGAACGACGTCAAGGCGCATGAGCGCTTCCTCGGCATCATGCACGAGCAGGCGACGCGCATGAGCCGTCTGGTGGATGACCTGATGTCGCTGTCGAGGCTGGAGTTGAAAGCCCATATCGCGCCCGACCGGAAGGTCGATCTGCGGCCGCTGCTCGGCCATGTCCGCGACAGCCTGCTGCCGCTTGCCGAGGAACTCGGCGTCGAGGTGGCGCTCGCTCTTCCCGCAGGCGAGGTGTCGGTGACGGGAGACCGCGACGAACTGATCGAGGTCTTCGAGAACCTGCTGGAAAACGCCTGCAAATATGGCCAGGAGGGCAAGAAGGTCGATATCGAGCTGATTGCCGGCGAGGGCGAGAACGGGCCGCAGGTGCAGGTCCGGGACTACGGCCCCGGCATTCCGCCGGAACATGTGCCGCGGGTCACCGAGCGCTTCTATCGGGTCAATGTCGAGGCCAGCAGCTCGAAGAAGGGTACCGGCCTCGGGCTCGCGATCGTCAAGCACATCCTGACCCGCCACCGCGCCCGCCTCGCCATCAAGTCGGAACTTGGCAAGGGAACGACATTCACCGTCAAGTTCTGATCGGTAAAATCCGACCGTCGGGTTGCGACGGGAAATCCGGACAACAAAAAACGGGCCCGCGAGAGCCCGTTTTTTATTGTCCGGTCGCTTTGGTCAGCGCGCGCGCCGCCGTT
>CAMPIK010000254.1 GCA_946886325.1 uncultured Shinella sp. | reverse complement strand
GCGTTAGCGTGAAGGCGGAGAAGAACTTGCCGCCGAGCACGATGCCGAAGACAAGCAATGAGAACACCAGAACGATCAGCGGCACGGCTGCCGGGCTCGAATGCAGAAAATGCTGGAACTTCTGCAGCGGCGTCTTGTCGTGCGTGTCGAAGGAGGCGACCTGCGTCGAGCTTCCCGAAAGCACTTTCTCGTAGTCATGATGCGGATGGGCGGCGGCTTGCGGCTCGCTCATGGTTCTTCCTCCCGACGGAACCCCTCACTGGAAGTTCAATGGCCGAAATCGTCGCCGGGACACCGTGGCCCCGGAGGACATCAGGCTCGCAAAGCAGCGCATGTTTCGCGCGTTTTGTCAAAGCCGGTCCGGATATGCGAAGGGCGGCGCTTGCCGCCCTTCATCACATCATTCGGTGGAGATCAGGCCGGGATCAGCCCCAGCACTTGTCCTTGCCTTCCTTGGTGTCGATCGACTCGACGCCTTCGGCCGGCTTGTCGGTGACCAGCGCCACGCCGGTGTCGAAGAAGTTCTTGCCTTCGGTGGCAGCCGGCTTCTCGCCGCTGTCGGCGAACTTCTTGATCGCCTCCACGCCGAGGGCCGCCATCATCAGCGGATACTGCTGCGAGGTCGCGCCGATGACACCGTCGACGACGTTCTGCACGCCCGGGCAACCGCCGTCGACCGACACGATCAGCACGTTGCTCTCCATGCCGACAGCCTTCAGTGCCTCATAGGCACCGGCCGCCGCCGGTTCGTTGATCGTGTGCACGACGTTGATGGACGGATCCTTCTGGAGAAGATTCTCCATCGCGGTGCGGCCGCCCTCTTCGTTGCCGTTGGTAATGTCGTGACCGACGATGCGCGGGTCATCCTCGTCGCCGATCTTGCCGATGTCCTTCACGTCGATGCCGAAGCCCTGCATGAAGCCCTGGTTGCGCAGGACGTCGACGGAAGGCTGGGACGGCGTCAGGTTCAGGAAGGCGATCTTCGCGTCCTTGGCAGCATCGCCAAGGGTCGCAGCCGCCCATTTGCCGATCAGTTCGCCGGCGAGCAGGTTGTCCGTCGCAAAGGTCATGTCGGCGGAATCAAGCGGCTCCAGCGGCGTGTCGAGCGCAATCACGAGCAGGCCCGCGTCGCGCGCCTTCTGCACCGAAGGCACAATGCCCTTCGTGTCGGAGGCAGCGATCAGGATGCCCTTCGCGCCGTCGGCGATGCAGGTCTCGATAGCGGCGACCTGGCTTTCGGAATCGCCGTCGACCTTGCCGGCATAGGCCTTCAGCGTCACGCCGAGTTCTTCGGCCTTGGCGGTCGCGCCTTCCTTCATCTTGACGAAGAAGGGGTTGGTATCGGTCTTGGTGATCAGGCAGGCGGAAACTTCCTGGGCCTGGGCCGGCACTGCAAAGGCAACGCCAAGCGCGAGCGCGCCGAGAGCGGCGGAAACGATGGTTTTCTTCATGTAATCCTCCCAAGGACAAAACGGGATGCACCCCTCCAGGGCCATCCGGTCGCGCGATCCTGTCCGGCAGCTCCTCCGCTGGCCGATCCCGCTTCCGTCCATCAGGGAACCATCAAACAAACACCCTGTCAATAAATAAATCGAATTGAATTATTAAATATCTGTGCCATGCTGCCGCAAAAGACAGACAGGCGCCATGGCCCTCTTGCGACCGCAAGCGGTCCGGCCGGCGCAGCAAGAAACGGGACCAGCGGAGGAGCCGGGCAATCGCCCGGAGCCGGTCTCACGGGAGGACATGCACATGGCAGAACGCGCCGGACCGGCAGAGACGCCGTCCGTCGTCGTCCCGGATGTGGGCGGCGCGAACCAGGTCCGCGTGCGCGCCTATAACGAACGGCTCATCATGTCGCTGGTCCGCCGGCACGGCGCGCTCTCCAAGGCCGAGATCGCCCGGCGCAGCGGCCTGTCGGCGCAGACCGTCACCGTCATCATGCGGGAACTCGAAACCGACGCGCTGCTGATCCGCGGAGAGCCGGTGCGCGGGCGGGTCGGCCAGCCCTCGACGCCGATGCGGCTCAATCCGGACGCCGTCTATTCCTTCGGCCTCAAGATCGGCCGGCGCAGCGCCGATCTCGTGCTGATGGATTTCGTCGGCCGCATCCGTCTCCAGGTCCATCGCATCTATCCCTATCCGATGCCCGAGCCGCTGCTCGCCTTCGTGTCCGAAGGCATTGCCGAGCTGGAGGCGCAGATCAGCGCCGAGGATCGCGGCAAGATCGCCGGCATCGGCATCGCGGCGCCGTTCGAGCTCTGGAGCTGGGCGAAGGAAGTCGGCGCGCCGCAGTCGGACATGGACCAGTGGCGCGGCGTCGATCTGCAAACCGAGATCGCGGCGCGGGTGGACTATCCGGTCTTCCTGCAGAATGACGCGACCAGCGCCTGCGGGGCCGAACTTGTCTTCGGTGTCGGGCCGCATTATCCGGATTTCATCTATTTCTTCATCGGCTCGTTCATCGGCGGCGGCATCGTGCTGAATTCCGCCCTCTACACGGGCCGCACCGGCACCGCCGGCGCCGTCGGTCCACTTCCCGTGCGCGACCGCTCCGGCCGGACGGTGCAGCTCCTGCAGATCGCCTCGATCTTCGTCCTGGAGAACCATCTGCGCGCCCACGGCATCGATCCGCGCCCGCTCTGGTATTCGCCGGATGACTGGATCGATTTCGGACAACCGCTCGAAACCTGGATCGAGGACACGGCCGATGCGCTGGCCCAGGCGATCGTTGCGGCGGCCTCGGTGCTCGACTTCTCGGCCGTCGTCATCGACGGCGGTTTCCCCGGCTGGGTCCGGGAGCGCGTCGTTGCCGCGGCCAAGCGCGCCATCGGCGCCCTCGACCTGCAGGGCGTCGTCTTGCCCGAGATCGTCGAGGGGGCGGCCGGCAGCCAGGCGCGCGTACTCGGCGGCGCCAGCCTGCCGCTCTTCTCGCGTTATCTTCTCGACCAGAATGTGCTCTTCAAGGAACTCGCCTGATGCTGAAAGGTATCGATCCGATCCTGTCGCCGGACCTGCTGTCCACCCTGCGCGCCATGGGCCATGGCGACGAGATCGCGCTCGTCGATGGCAACTATCCGGGGCTGGAGCATGCAAGGCGGCTGGTCCGGCTCGACGGTTTGCATCTTCTGCCGGTGCTCGAAGCCGTGCTCTCCGTCCTGCCGATCGACGACGCCGTGCCGGAAGCGATCTTCCGCGCGACCGTCGGTCCCGATCCGGACCGGGTCGATCCCGTGCATCGGGACATCATTGCCTGCTGCGCCCGCCATGAGCCCGATCGACCTGTCGTGCCGCTCACCGGCGCTGCCTTCTACGATCGCGTGCGCGCCGCGCATGCCATCGTCCAGACGAGCGAGCCGCGGCTTTATGGCAACGTCATCCTGCGCAAGGGCGTCGTTCGTCTGCCCTGACCTGTTCCCGGCGGAACATCGGTCCACGTCCTCTCCCGGCATACTCCTCTCAACGAACGGCAAGGGCCGTTTCAGCGATACGAGACCAGGAGAGCACAAATGCGCAAGATCATCGTCCTTTCGATCGTCGCCATCGCCGCCGGCTCTTTCACCACCCCGGCCATCTCGGCCAATGACGACGGCAACGGGCAAGCATCGCGGCCGACATGCTTCATGAAGAAGATCCGCGTCTACGACAGCTACCGCTATCTCGTCGTCAAGCAGATCCGCATCTGCGCCTGATCATCCCCTTCCCATCCTCCCCGACTTGACCCGGCCGAAGCGCCGGGTTCTTTTTTTCGCGGCTTGAACTGGTCTGCGCGCCATGATTGGCTGGTGCGGAATGGTTCAAGAGGACTTCATGCGGATTCTGGTGGTTGAAAACGACAATCTGACGGTACTGGGCGAGGTTGGCGAGGCCCTGGCCGAGGCTGGCGCGATCCTTGATCGCCGCCGACCCGCTGCCGGAGACAACCTGCCGGCCGACGAAACGGAGCATGACGCCCTTGTCGTCATGGGCGGCGCGCAGAATGCGCTCGACGATGCGGCCTCCCCCTACCTGCCGGCGCTCGTCCGCTTGATGCGCCGTTTCGGCGACAGCGGCCGCTCCGTCCTCGGCATCTGCCTCGGCAGCCAGTTGCTCGCCCGAGCCTATGGCGGCAAAAACCGGATCGGCCATGCCCGTGAATTCGGCTGGTGCGACGTCGAACTTACGCCGGAGGGCAAGACCGATCCCGTGCTGTCGGCTGCGCCGGCTGCATTTGCGATCTTCCAATGGCACGACGATACCTTCACGCTGCCGCCGGGCGCCACGCGCCTGGCAAACAACGACGCCGCGTCGAATCAGGCCTTTCGCATCGGGCGGGCTGCCTATGGCACCCAGTTCCACTTCGAGGCAAGCACAGGCGTTGTCGACTACTGGAAGACGACATTCCCCGACCTCATCGAGCGCCGCGCGCCCGGATGGCTCGCTCAAAGCGTGGCTCTTTCGGACATGCATGGACCGGAGGCAGACGCAACGGGACGTGCACTTGCGCGTGCTTGGGTGGCAACCATCGCGACGGGCAGCAGACCGGCCCGAATGCACGAAGACTCATCCACAGCTTAGCCTGCGTTGATTGCGGAATAACGTCCGGCCCTGCGCGGCCGGACGTCCCTTTTGCAATGGGAGATCAGAACAGGAAGTCGTCTGCGCTGATATTGTCGGCGTCGAAATGGCGCAGCGTGATGCTGTGGCCGCGTTCGCCGTCGAAGGTGATCACGGTGTTGGCGCCGCGCTGGGCGACGTTCACGTCCTTGAACCCGTCGAAGATATTGCTGAGCTGATCGACGCGGATAAAGTCCTGTCCGTCCTGGAAGTCGGTGATCACATCCTTGCCGAAGCCGTCCCGGAAGCGGAAGA
>CAMPIK010000253.1 GCA_946886325.1 uncultured Shinella sp. | reverse complement strand
CGTCATGGTCGATCTCGCCGCGCCAGCCGTTGATCTGCGCCCAGCCGGTGACGCCGGGCTTGACGCGGTGGCGGGCGAAATAGCTTTCGACGACATCGACATATTTGCGGTCGTGCGACTGGGCCTGGATCGCGTGCGGGCGCGGGCCGACGAGCGAGAGTTCGCCCTTCAGCACGTTGAAGATCTGCGGCAGTTCGTCGATCGAGGACTTGCGGATGAAGCGCCCGACCGGGGTGACGCGCGGGTCGCCCTTGGTCACGGCGGCGCGTGCCGTCGGGTCCAGCATGTTCGTGTACATCGAGCGGAACTTGTAGACCTCGATGATCTCGTTGTTGAAGCCGTGGCGCTTCTGCTTGAAGATGATCGGCCCGGCGGAGGTGAGCTTCACCGCGAGTGCCGCGCCGAGCATGACCGGCCAGAGCAGCACGAGCGCGATGATGCTGAAGGTCACGTCGAAGACGCGCTTGGCGACCGAATCCCAGTCGGCGATCGGCTTGTCGAAAATATCGAGCAGCGGCACATCGCCGACCTGCGAATAGCTGCGCGGGCGGAAGCGAAGGCCGTTCGCATGCGCCGCGAGCCGGATATCGACCGGCAGCACCCAGAGCTTCTTGAGCAGCATCAGGATGCGGGCCTCCGCCGACAGCGGCAGCGAGATGATCAGCATGTCGATGCGGGCGAGGCGCGCGAACTCGACCAGTTCCGCAACGGTGCCGAGCTTCGGGTAGCCGGCGATGACCGAGGGCGAGCGGCGCTCGTCGCGGTCGTCGAAGATGCCGCAGATGCGGATGTCGTTGTCGGGCTGGCTTTCGAGGCTGCGGATGAGCGATTTGGCCGGTTCGCCGCCGCCGACGATGACCGCGCGCCGCTCCATCGTGCCGTTGCGGGCCCAGTGGCGGATCGAATAGGCGATCAACTGCCGCTCGACGACGAGATAGATCGCGCCGCCGATGAACCAGGAGGCGAACCAGACGCGCGAATATTCGCCCGCCGTCTTCAGGAAGAACAGCGCCAGCGCCATCAGCGCGAAGGCGATTGCCCAGGCGCCGAGCAGCCGCGGCGTCATACGCAGCGGCGCGCGCAGTGCCGGAACCTGATAGGCATCGGCAAGCTGCAGCAGCAGCACCCCGACCGCCGAGCCGCCGGCGATTACCGAGACGTAGAGCAGAAACAGTTCCAGCCCCGGCTCGACATAAAGCATCGTGATGCCGTAGCCGATGGTGAAGAGCATTGCGAATTCGAGCAGGCGCAACAGGCCGATGATCATCGACGGCGTATAGGTGTCGGCGCGGAACTGCAGCGCGATCTGCTGGGCGAGCGGATTGAGATCGACCGTCTTGCTGCCATCGACCTCGTCCGGCCCGCTACCGGGTGCGATCGTGCGGATTTCCGAAACCTTGCGGCGAATGGCATCCGGATCGAACGCCTCGGGCTTGTCGACGTGATTCATTGCAATCTTCCGCCTTTCCTCCCTGCTGCGATAGCAGAAAGCCCCTAAGAAAACGCTTACGCGACGTGAGACGGAGCGGTGCAGAACGGGTCAGGCGGTACCTGACGGGGGTGCGACAAGGCTGCGATAGAGGCCGAGCACCGACCCGGCCATGGTGGAGGCGGAGAACGTTGCCTTGAAGCCTGCGGCATCCGGCATGACCTTCGATTTCCAGTCGGGGTCGGAGACGGATTGCGCCATGATGTCGGCAAGGGACACGGGATCGGCCGGCGTCGCAAGGGCGATGCTGTCGGAACCCAGCACTTCCGGAATGCCGCCGACCCGGCTTGCGATCACCGGTTTGCCGGCCGCCAGCGCCTCGAGCACGATATAGGGCATGGATTCCGCGCGCGACGGCACGACGACGGTGCGGGTGAGCGCGAAGGCGTCGCGCGCCTTCATCGCCGGCAGCATGCCGATGCGGCGGCCGAGCCCGCGCTCCAGCATCATCTGCTCGTATTTCTCCTTGTCCGGGCCGTCGCCGATCATCATCGCCGAGAGCGGATGGCCGATAAGCCGTTCGGCGCGCGCAAAGGCGTCCACAAAAAGATCGGGACCCTTGAGGTCCCTGAGCATGCCGATGTAGAGGAAGTCGACGGCATCGGGGCGAGGATAGACCGTCTCGAAATCCCGGTCGTGGATGCCGTTGTAGATGCGCTCGGAGCGGCAGCGCGGCGGGCCGACCTTGGCGCGGTAGGTGTCCTTCTCGAAGTCGCAGACGAAGACGATCGAGTCCGTCAGCGGCTCCATCAGCCGCTCCATGGCAAAGACGGTCCTGCCGAGCAGGGTGGAGCGCTGATAGTGCAGGCTGCCGCCATGCGGCGAATAGAGGCGGGCTACGCGATACCTGTTGACCCGCAGGGCTGAGCCGATCAGCCGGGCAATGGCGCCACCCTTGGCGCCGTGTCCGTGCAGAATGTTCGGCTGCAAACTTCTGATTTCACGATAACTTTTCCACAGCGCCGCAAAGTCGCCGGGGCTGACCGCGCGCCGGATCGGCAGGCGGAAGAGGCCGAGCGAGAGATAGGGCCGGATCTCGTCGAAGAGCGCGTCCTCGAAGGATCCGCCGGTCGTGCTGTCGCAGAGCACGCCGACATCGTGGCCCTGCCGGGCGTGGAATTCGGCAAGGTCGCGCACATGGCGGAATATCCCGCCGATGGGCGACCTGAAACAATGGATGATGCGCAAGGGCGGGCCGTTGCTCATGGTTGTCAGAACAACCGTTCGCGAACATAGATCGTGTCGCCGGCAAGGATCGGATCGGAAATCGAGACCCGACCCGTCATGATATCGCCGTTGATCTTGCGCGTGACATCGACATTGGCCTGGTTGGCGCGGGGCGAGAAGCCGCCGGCGACCGCGATGGCGTTCTGGACCGTCATGCCGGCGACATAGCTGTACTGCCCGGCCTGCCCGACCTCGCCCATGACGAAGATGGAGCGGTAGCGATCGACTTCGATCGAGACATCCGGCTCGCGCAGATAACCCTGGCGCAGCTTCGCCGCGATGACGCTTTCAAGCTCCTGGATCGTGCGGCCCCGCGCCGGCACCGAGCCGATCAGCGGGAAGGCGACGTATCCGGCCTGGTCCACGGAATAGGTGTTGGTCAGCCCCGTCTGCTCGAAAACGGTGATGCGCAGGCGGTCGCCCGCATCCAGCCGGTAGGGCTGGATGGTCGCCTCATGGAAGGCCTTTGGAGCAGGGCGATAGCTGCCGCACCCTGACAGCACCGGGAGGAGTGCTGCGAGTGCAACGAGAAGGCCCTTGTTCAGTCCTGCGAATGTCATCCGCCAGTTCCATCTCCGAAAATGCAATTCTGTCGTCCGTTATCGATCCGTTAGGGTTAATGGCTGGTAAAGGCGGCCTCGATTTATGCGTCTTCAACCCGGAGGCGGGAGGAGGGGCGGGCTGCCGTCATTAACGGTTGCGTTACCATGTTTCTTTACCGTGCCGGTCTCACGGGTAGTGGAGTAGAAGCATGTCTGGCAGTTACGGAAGCCAACAGGACGTCGATATCGACCTCGGCGGGCTGTTCCGGGCAATATGGCGCAAGCGCACGCAGGTTCTGCTGGCGACGGCGCTGTGTGGCGGACTTGCTTTCGCCGTCGCCAACATCATTTCGCCCACCTATCGCAGCGAAGCCCGGCTTCTGATCGAGACCCGCGAACCGACCTTTACAAGCAATGACCGTACGGCGACCCGCGAACAGCCGGTCTTCGACGAACTCGGGATCGCCAGCCAGGTTCAGGTGCTGAAGTCGGCCGACCTGATCAAGCAGGTCGCGCGCAACATGAACCTGCATGAGATCGAGGAGTTCGACCCGACGGCGCAGCCGTCAGCCCTTTCCGACATCATGGTTCTGCTCGGCCTTCGCAGCAATCCGCTCGATCTCGCGCCGGAAGAGCGCGTGCTTGACGAGTTCCTGAAGAAGCTCGTCGTCTACCAGGTGGAAAAGTCGCGCGTCATTGCCATCGAGTTCACCTCGGAAGACCCGAAACTCGCCGCCGCGATCCCGAACGAGATGGCGAAGGTCTATCTCTCGCTGCAGAGCGGCGCGAAGCTCGACACGAATTCGGAGGCGAGCCGCTGGCTGGAGCCTGAGATCACCAACCTGCGCGAGAAGGTGCGCGAGGCCGAAGAGAAGGTCGCCGCCTACCGCTCCTCGTCCGACCTGCTGCCAACCGGCGAAAACGGCACCTTTGCCGTCAAGCAGTTGAACGACATTTCGACCGAACTTGCACGGGTGCGCGGTGAAAAGGCGAATGCGGAAGCGCGCGCCGAGAGCGTGCGCACCGTGCTGAAGACCGGCGGCGCCGTCGATACGCTTGCCTCCGTTGTCGGCTCGCCGATGATCCAGCGCCTCAAGGAAAGCGAATCGCAGACGCAGGCCCAGATCGCCGACCTTTCGACGTCGCTGCTCGAAGGCCATCCCCGTCTCAAGGGGCTGCGCTCGCAGTTGGCCGGCCTGCGCGAGCAGATCAAGTCCGAGACGCGCAAGATCCTGGCGAGCCTCGAAAGCGAGGCCAATGTCGCAAAACTGCGCGAGCGGCAATTGATGCAGCAACTGAATACGCTGAAGGCGGATTCGGCGCGTGCCGGCGAGGACGAGGTCGGCCTCAAGGCGCTCGAGCGCGAGGCCGCAGCGCAGCGGCAGCTTCTGGAAACCTATCTCGCCCGCTTCCGCGAGGCGAATTCGCGCAGCGAGAGCGGCGCGACGCCGGCCGATGCCCGCGTGATCTCATCGGCAAGCGAACCGACCGAGGTGCATTTCCCGAAAGTCATGCCGATCACGATCGTCGGCGCGCTGGCCGGGTTCCTGATCAGCGCCATCGTGATCCTGCTCGCCGAACTGTTCAGCGGCCGCGCCCTGAAGCCGACCG
>CAMPIK010000252.1 GCA_946886325.1 uncultured Shinella sp. | reverse complement strand
CTGGAGCGCATGCGGGCGCGCAAGAACCATTTCATGCCTGTCAACCTTCTCGACAGCCAGCTTGCCACCCTGGAAGACCCGAGCAACGAACCCGGCGTCGTCGTTGTCGATATTGCACCGCCGATCGCGACGATCATCGATGAGTCGCTCCACCGATTGCAGAGACTCGACCGTTTGCCGCGATAGGGCGGTTCTGTTGACCTGTGTTGAGTTGGGCTCAGGTGGCGACGGCTATCGGAATCGTTGCGGCAATTCACGCCTCGCATGGCTCCTGCCTCCCTCAAATGCCTCGGGTGACGAGCAAAGCCTTCTGTTTCAAGCAGATTTCTGCCGCGACGCAAAATCGCTATGCGCTTGATTCTCCCGAGATAACCTCATTCTTCACCGAGCCGGCCAATAACGACGTTGCAATGCAGCAACGATTTGCGCTTGATGTGTTTAGTAAAATGCGTATCACTAAACATATTGCTCAACATGGCAGAGTGAGGGCCGTGCCGGGCATGAGAACTTTGAGAGTTTTCCGGGAGCGGCGTGGGGCCGGCTTCTGAATCTGGGAGGATTACATGAAAACGATGAGCAGGACCCTTCTCGGGGTAACGGCGGCGCTTGGCCTTTCGACGGCCATGCCGAGCCTCGCGCAGGCCGACGAACTGACACTCTGCTGGGCCGCCTGGGACCCGGCAAACGCCCTGGTCGAACTGTCGAAGGACTTCACGGCGGCCAACGGCACCGAGATGAAATTCGAATTCGTGCCGTGGCCGAACTTCGCCGACCGCATCCTCAACGAACTGAACTCCGGCGGCAAGCTCTGCGATCTCCTGATCGGCGACAGCCAGTGGCTCGGCGGCTCCGCCGAGAACGGCTACTATGTGAAGCTCAACGATTTCTTCGACAAGGAAGGCATCAAGATGAGCGACTTCGCCGAAGCCGCCGTCAATGCCTATGCCACCTGGCCGAAGGGCACGCCGAACTACTGGGCGCTGCCGGCAATGGGCGACGCCAATGCCTGGTTCTACCGCAAGGACTGGTTCACCAATCCCGAGATCATGGCGGAGTTCAAGGAAAAGACCGGCCGCGATCTGGCGGTCCCGACGACCTGGGCTGAACTGCTGGAAACGGCCAAGTTCTTCCAGGGCAAGGAGATCGACGGCAAGACGGTCTACGGTGCGGCGATCTTCACCGAGCGTGCGTCCGAAGGCATCACCATGGGCATCACCCAGGCGCTCTATGCCAACGGCTTCAAGTACGAGAACACCGCCGGCAAGTACGACATGGAGGGCGCGGTCAACTCGGCCGATGCCGTCAAGGGGCTCGAAATGTACAAGGAGCTCTACAAGTGCTGCACGCCGCCCGGCTATACGGACGCCTATATGGGCGAGACGCTGGACGCCTTCAAATCCGGCCAGGCGGCGATGGCGATGAACTGGTTCGCCTTCTTCCCCGGCCTTGCCAAGGACGAGAATGTCGGCGGCGACAAGATCGGCTTCTTCGTCAACCCGAAGGGCACGACGGCGGCTTCGACGCTCGGCGGGCAGGGCATCTCGGTCGTCGCGAACACCGACAACATGGACGGCGCGCTTGCCTATATCAAATGGTTCGCACAGCCGGACGTGCAGAAGAAGTGGTGGTCGCTCGGCGGCTATGCCGTGCACAATGACGTCCTGAACGATCCGTCCTTCAAGGACAGCCAGCCCTTTGCGGCCGACTTCCTCGTCGCGATGAACCAGGTGCAGGACTTCTGGCAGGAGCCTTCCTACGCCATCCTGCTGCAGGCCATGCAGAAGCGCATGCACGACTATGTCGTGGCCGACCAGGGAACCGCCCAGGAAGCGCTCGACGCGCTCGTCAAGGACTGGACGGAAGTCTTCGAGGACGACGGGAAACTCTGAGTTCCTCCCGACAGGGCCGTCCGGCATCCGTGCCGGGCGGCTCTGCCGTCTTCGTCTTGCGATAACAGGTGACCCTTCGTGACCGATACCGATTCGACACTCCTGGACAAGACGGCCGAGCGGGCCGCAGGCGCGACACCCGTGCCGCTTGCGAAACGCATCGGCGGCCTGTCCGACCGGGCGATCGCCTGGCTCTTCATCACGCCGACGATCCTGCTGCTGCTGGCGATCAACATCTTTCCCCTGATCTGGGCCGTTCGCCTGTCCTTCACCAACTATCGCGCCAACCGGCCGAATGCCGAGGTCGAGGGCGTGGGCCTCCAGAATTACGTCCGTGTGCTGACCGACAGCGACGTCTGGATCGCCATGCAGACGACGGCGCATTTCGTCTTCTGGACCATCATCCTGCAGACGCTGATCGGCTTCACGCTCGCCTATCTGATCGACCGCAAGTTCCGCGGCCATGCCTTCTGGACGACCGTCATCCTCATCCCGATGATGCTGTCGCCGGCCGTCGTCGGAAACTTCTGGCGCTTCCTCTACCAGCCGCAGATCGGCCTCTTCAACTATATCGTTTCCTACGTCACCGGCGTGCCGCCGTCCTCCTTCGAGATGCTGGGCTCGGTGTCGCTGGCGCCCTGGTCGATCATCATCGTCGATACCTGGATGTGGACGCCCTATGTGATGCTGATCTGCCTCGCCGGCCTGCGCTCGATCCCGGACTACATCTACGAGGCGGCCGAAGTGGATCGTGCGTCTGCCTGGCGGCAGTTCTGGTCGATTACCATTCCAATGGCGCTGCCCTTCATCATGCTCGCCGTGCTCTTCCGCGGCATTGAGAACTTCAAGATGTTCGACATGGTGATGTTGCTGACCGGCGGCGGACCCGGCTCGCTGACAGAGGTCGCGTCGATCACACTGAAGCGCGAGGCTTTCGAGAGCTGGCGCACGGGCCGGGCCTCGGCCTTCGCCATCATCCTCTTCGTCGCGGTCTTCGGGCTCGCCAATATCTACGTCAAGGCATTGAACAAGGTGAAGCAGCGATGAGCAACGTCACCGCCGCCCATTCCGTCGTCGAGCCGAGCCGCACGACCAAGCGCATCGCCGGTGCGATCGTCATCCTCTATGCGCTCATCACGATGGTGCCGCTCGCCTGGATCTTCCTGACGAGCTTCAAGTCGCCGCCGGACTCTATCAGCTATCCGCCGAAGGTGATGTTCGAGCCGACGCTCGAGGGCTACTGCAACCTCTTCACCACGCGCACGCGGCAGACGCCTGAGTATATCGAGAGCCTCGGCCCGCCGCAGTCGACCTGCGACGAGATCACCCGCAGCCGCAACATGGTGATCGCCGGGCCGTCCAACTACTGGCCGCGCTTCACCAATTCCATGGTCATCGCCTTCGGCTCGACGTTCCTGGCGGTCTTCCTCGGCACGCTTGCCGCCTACGGCTTCTCGCGCTTCCGCGTGCCGCTCGCCGACGACCTGCTGTTCTTCATCCTGTCGACGCGCATGATGCCGCCGATCGCCGTCGCGATCCCGATCTATCTGATGTACCGCGAACTCGGTCTCTCCGACACGGCGCTCGGCATGATCCTGCTCTACACCGCCGTCAACGTCTCGCTCGCGGTCTGGCTCTTGAAGGGCTTCATGGACGAAATCCCGCGCGAATATGAAGAGGCGGCGATGATCGACGGCTATACGCGCATGCAGGCCTTCTGGAAGGTCGTGCTGCCGCAGGCGACGACCGGCATCGCGGCCACCGCCATATTCTGCCTGATCTTCGCCTGGAACGAATATGCCTTCGCGGTGCTGCTGACATCGGGAACGGCGCAGACCGCGCCGCCCTTCATCCCGACGATCATCGGCGAGGGCGGCATGGACTGGCCGGCCGTCGCCGCCGGCACCACGATCTTCCTGATCCCGATCCTCGTCTTCACCATCCTGCTTCGCAAACAGCTCCTGCGCGGGATTACCTTTGGAGCGGTCAGGAAATGACATTCGAACGAACGAAACCGCAAAAGCCGAAGCGGCCCTTCTTCTTCCGCCGCGGACCGATGGAAAATGTCGCAACCGTGCTGATCGGAATCGGTTTCCTTATGCTGTTCCAGCCCTTCGCGCTGGTGCTCTACACCTGGTCGCTGGTGACGCTTCTCGCCGGCACCGTCATGTTCATCATCGTGTCCAAGTTTCCGGAGTAGACCATGGCGGAGATCAGGATCGAAAACCTGCGCAAGCAGTTCGGCAGCTTCGCCGCCGTCCAGGACTCGTCCTTTACCGTTCACGACGGTGAATTCCTGGCGCTCCTTGGCCCGTCGGGCTGCGGCAAGACGACGACGCTCCGGATGATCGCGGGGCTGGAACTGCCGACCAGCGGCAAGATCTATCTCGACGGTGAGGATGTCACCTTCAACCGGGCAAGCGCCCGCGACATCGCCTTCGTCTTCCAGCTTTTCGCGCTCTATCCGCACATGAACGTGCGCAAGAACATCGGCTTCCCGCTGCTCTCGCAGGGCGTGCCGAAGGCGGAGATCAAGGCGCGGGTGGAAGAAACCGCGCGGCTTCTCCAGATCAGCCATATCCTCGACCGATCCGTTTCGGGCCTTGCCGGCGGCGACCGGCAGCGCGTGGCGCTCGGCCGCGCCATCGTGCGCCGGCCGAAGTGCTTTCTGATGGACGAGCCGCTCGGCACGCTCGATGCGGAGTTCCGCGAGGTGATGGTCCACGAGTTGCGCGAACTGCACAACCGCATCCACGCCACCACCGTCTACGTCACGCACGACCAGCACGAGGCGATGGCGATGGCCGACAAGATCGCCGTCATGAACCACGGCGTGATCGAACAATACGGCACGCCGCAGGAAATCTACAACCGGCCCGCCTCGATGTATGTCGCCGACTTCATCGGCTCGCCGCCGATGAACTTCTTGCGGTTCCAGTCGGGACTGACGAAGGGCGCGACGGTGGTGCGGGTCGGCGAGGCCGATGTCGCGGTGCCGGA
>CAMPIK010000251.1 GCA_946886325.1 uncultured Shinella sp. | reverse complement strand
TCATCCATGTCGCCGAACTCGGCGTCGTGATGTTCCTCTTCATCATCGGGCTGGAAATGCAGCCGTCGCGGCTCTGGGGCATGCGCAAGGACATTTTCGGTCTCGGCGCGGCGCAGGTGCTGGCCTGCATGGCGGCACTGACGGCGATCGGCCTTTCCTTCGGCTTTCCGCTGATCCCGTCCTTCGTCGCCGGCACCGGCTTCGTGCTGACCTCGACCGCCATCGTCATGCAGATGCTGCAGGAGCGCAACGAGATGTCGACGCTGAAGGGCCAGCGCATCATCGCGATCCTGCTTTTCGAGGATCTCGCCATCGTGCCGCTTCTCGCCATCGTCGCGCTGCTCGGCACCAGCAGCACCGCGAGCGAAGGGTCTAGCACCTGGCAGGCGCTCGGCATCGCGCTTGCGGCCGTGGCGGCGCTCGTCGTTGCGGGGCGCTACCTGCTCAATCCGTTCTTCCGGCTGCTGGCCGCCTCCGGCGCGCGCGAGGTGATGACGGCGGCGGCGCTTCTGGTGGTGCTGGGTTCCGCGCTCGCCATGCAGCTTTCCGGCCTCTCGATGGCGATGGGCGCCTTCCTCGCTGGCGTGCTGCTCTCCGAATCGTCCTTCCGCCACCAGCTCGAGGCGGATATCGAGCCGTTCCGCGGCATCCTGCTCGGCCTGTTCTTCCTCGGCGTCGGCATGGCGATCGACCTGTCGGTGATCGCCGCCAACTGGCAGCTCGTGGCGGCAAGCGTCGCCGGATACATGATCGCCAAGTCGCTGCTGATCTATCTCGTCGGCCGGCTGCTCGGCGCCTGCCATTCGGAAAGCCTGGAACGGGCCGTGCTGATGGCACAGGGCGGCGAATTCGCCTTCGTGCTCTATTCGGCCGCCGTCGCCGCCGGCATCTTCGACGGCGAGGCGAATGCCATCCTGACGGCGACCATCATCATCTCGATGGCGCTGACGCCGCTCTTCGCCATCCTCGAGGCGCGCTACGCGCCGAGAAAGCCGGAGAAGACCGACGATCTCGCCACACCCGAAAATGTCGAGGGAACGGTGCTGATGATCGGCTTCGGCCGCTTCGGGCAGATCGTCAGCCAGCCGCTTCTCGGGCGCGGCTACACGCTGTCGCTGATCGACCGGGATGCGGAATTCGTGCGCGACGCCTCCGATTTCGGCTTCAAGGTCTATTACGGCGACGGCTCGCGCATCGATATCCTGCATGCGGCGGGGGCGGCGACGGCGCGCGCCATCCTGATCTGCATCGACGACCGGGCGGCGGCGGTCAAAATCGCCGAGATTGCGCGCGAAGAATTTCCGCTCGTGCCGGTGCTGGCGCGGGCCTTCGACCGCGAGCATGCGATCGATCTCGTGCATGCCGGCGTCGACTACCAGATCCGCGAGACCTTCGAATCGGCGCTGGTCTTCGGCAAGGAAGTGCTGAGCGTGCTCGGCGAGGAGGAGGAGATCGCCGACAGCGTGGTCGAGGATTTCCGCGACATCGACCGGGAGCGTTTTTCGCTCGAAACGGTTGGCGGAATCTATGCCGGGCGCCAGCTCATCCGCGGCAATGCCCAGCCGGCCGACCTCGTCGCCGCCAAGACGGCGCAGAAGCGCGCCGAGCGCGAGGCGCGGGAAGCCCAGCAGGACGAGGCGGGAGAGTAGAATGGGAAACGCCGCATGAGCGAGCCGGGGGACGACCGTTTCGCCCACTCCATCTATTTGCGCGCCCGCGGCACTGCGCAGGAAGGCCGCATCACCTTCGGCGAACTTTTCTTCGACCTGATTTTCGTCCTGACCGTCATCCAGCTTTCGCACACGCTGGCCGGCCATTTCACCTTGGGCGGCGCGCTGGAGGCAGTGGTGCTCATCCTCGCCGTCTGGTGGGTCTGGATCTACACGACCTGGGCGACCAACTGGCTCGACCCGAACAAGACGCCGGTGCGCATCATGCTCTTCGTGCTGATGTTCCTCGGCGTGGTGCTGTCGATCTCCATTCCCTATGCGTTCAGCGGCGGCGGGCTGCTGTTTGCCGGCGTCTATGTCGCCATGCAGGTGGGACGCTCCGGCTTCACGGCCTTCGTCATGCGGCGGGAATGGCCTGAGAACAGCCGGAATTTTCTGAGGATCACGAGCTGGCTCGCGCTTTCGGCGGTCTTCTGGATCGCCGGTGCGCTGGTCGATCACAATCTGAGGGTCGTCTTCTGGCTGGTGGCGCTGGCCATCGAATATGCGTCACCGGCCGTCGGCTTCCTGACGCCGGGGCTCGGCCGGTCGAAGGTCGAGGACTGGGAGGTTTCGGGCGAGCACATGGCGGAGCGCTGCGCGCTCTTCGTGCTGATCTGCCTCGGCGAGACGATCCTGGTGACCGGCCGCACCGTCGCCGCCATGGAACTGCTCGACGGCTTCACCGTCTTCCTGCTGGTTTCCGCCTTTACCTCGACGGTCGCGATGTGGTGGATCTATTTCCGCTTCGGCCAGGGGGAGGCGGCGCGGTTGATCGAACAGTCGCCGAAGCCCGGCCGGGTTGCGCGGCTCGCCTTCACCTATGCCCATATCCCGATTGTCTGCGGCATCATTCTCGCCGCCGTTGCCGAGGAATTCGCCCTCGACCATCCAAGCGGACCAGTCGACATCAAGACGGCGGCCGCGATACTCGGCGGGCCGATCGTCTTTCTCGGCGGCAACATGTGGTTCAAGGCGGTGATCCGGCGACAGGTGCCGCTGTCGCATATCGTCGGGGCAGGCGCGGTTGCGGGCCTGGCCGTGCTGGTGCCCTTTGCCGAGCCTTACCAGCTTTTTGCCGCAACTTCGGCGATTCTCGTCGCCGTCGCCGTCTGGGAATATGCCTCGCTGGCCGAGACCGCGACCGACCCGGAGCGAGACCCGAAGGATTGACCCTCACGTTTCGTCGCGCTCTTCCTTCAAGAGAAGCGTGATCACCGATTCCATCGATTCCGCCGTCGCAAGGCAGGTTTCGAGCGGCGTGTGCGACAGCGTGCGCTCGATCAGGTCGGTCTGGATCGCCATCGCCTCTTCCGTGACGGCTCTTCCGTCGTCCGTGAGGTCCAGCCGCAGGATACGCTTGTCCTTCGCATCCGGCGTGCGGCGGATCAGGCCGCGCTTTTCGAGCTGCGGCAGCAGCATGCTCATGTTGGAGCGGCCGACGAGCAGCTTGCGGGCGAGTTCCTGCTGCGAGATTTCCGGCGAGCGATAGAGATTGATCAGGATGTCGAGATGCGGGGTCTTGATGCCGAGATGCGCGAGCCGGCGGCTCAACGTCTGCTGCATCAGCTGGCAGGCGCGCCCGACGCTGATCCAGCTTCTAAAACGCGGATGATCCCAGGGCAGGGCTTGATTTTTGTTCATGCTTGTACTTTATTGTTCAATATTGAACATTATTCGGGAATCCCACTATGGCATCCTTTGGCGTGAAGGTCATCCGGGCGGGGCTCGGCGTGCTGCAGGCGGTGTCGCCGGAGATGGCGGGCCGCTTCGCGTTTCGTCTCTTTGCGACGACGCCGTCGCGGCGGCCGAAGCATGCCAAGGAACGGGCGCTTCTCGCGGCCTCGACCGGGTGGATGGGGCAGGCGGAACGCGTCGAGCTCGCCTTTGCCGGCGGTCGCGCCGTCGCGCACCGCTTTGCGGCACGGCCCTGCGTTCCGTTTCGGGGCAGGGTGCTCGTCGCCCACGGCTGGGGTTCGCGGGCCGACTATCTCGCGGCGCTGACCGCCGGTCTTGCGGCGGCGGGGCACGAGGTCGTGGCGCTCGACCTGCCCGGCCACGGCCGGTCGCCGGGGCGCATGCTGACCATGCCGATGGCGGTCAAGGCGATCGACGCCGCCTGGCGGCGCTTCGGCGGCTTCGACTTCTACTGCGGCCACTCCTTCGGTGGTGCGGCGCTCGCCTGTGCCGCCGCCGGCATCATGCCCGCCGTCCCGGCCCACCGGCCGCAGCGGCTCGTCACCATCGGCTCGCCGAGCGAGATGGCCTGGCTCTTCCGCGATCTCGGCCGGTTGCTGCGGCTTTCCCCGGCGGCGCAGGCAGCACTCGAGGCCCATGTCGAGCATATCGCGGGGACGCGGCTTGAGAACTTCGATGCGGCGACGGCGATGGCATCCCTGCGGCTGCCGATGCTGGTGATTCACGCCGAGGACGACAAGGAGGTCGCGGCCGACCATGCGCGCCGCTACGCAGCCGCCGGACCGCATGTCACGCTGCACTGGGCGAACGGCTTCGGTCATCGCCGCATCGTCTCCGCCGATCCGGTGATCGACCGTATCGTCGCTTTCCTCGATGCGGGCGACCGGCGCGCCGCGGCCTGACCGGCTGCCGCTTTTCGCGGCTTTCCGTCATGCGACTGTCATGCAAGGGTGCGATGCGCTGCCGTCCCACGCCCTGCAGGAGACCCCTGATGACCGTCGTCACCTCCGTCGAACAGTTGAACGCGCTCTATGGCGAGCCGGGCGAGGCGTCGATCGTCAAGGTGACGGACCACCTGCTGCCGGAATATCGCCGCATGATCGAGGCCTCGCCCTTCCTGACGCTCGCGACCGTCGGTCCGGAGGGGCTCGACTGCTCGCCGCGCGGCGATGCGGGCGCGGTCATCCACATCGAGGATGCGCAGACGCTGATGCTGCCGGACTGGCGCGGCAACAACCGGGTCGATTCGCTCGCCAATATCGTGCGCGATCCGCGCGTGGCGCTGCTCTTCCTCATTCCGGGTTCGAACACGACGATGCGCGTCAACGGCCGCGCCGTGCTGCGGATCGACGAGGAACTCACGCAGCGCTTCACCATGGATGGCCGGCATCCGCGCTCCGTCGTCGTCATCACGATCGAGGAAGTCTATTCGCAATGCGCCCGCGCCGTGCTGCGCGCCGACCTCTGGAACCCGGAAAAATTCGCCGACAC
>CAMPIK010000250.1 GCA_946886325.1 uncultured Shinella sp. | reverse complement strand
CCGGCGCGGGGTTTCGGTGCCGGAGCCTGGACGCGTCCGCTCGCTCCTGCGGCCACCGTCGGCCGGCCCGGTGCGGGACGCGGCGCCCAGTCGGCGGCCGGATCGTCGTCGTCGCCCGACAGGATGCCGTCCGGAAGCGGCATGTCGTCCGTGTCGAAGGGCGGTTCGTCGTCATAGCCGAGAGACGGCGGCGAAACGGACCGGCGGTCCATTGAGGGCTCGACGCGCTCGGATATCGACGGCGCCTTGGCGCGCGTCGGCTCGTTCAGCGTGCCGAATTCGTCCTGGTTGAAGTCGTAGGGCTGCTCGACCGTCGGCGACAGGGCGGCCTGACGGGTCTTTCCGCCGAAGACGCGGCGGATGCGGGCGTGGTTCGTGTACCAGACATGGGCCATTGCGCCGGCCATAAGCGTCAGCGGACCTTCCGATTCGTCCTCCTCGTCGTCGTCGCGCACATTGCGCGCACGGCTCGGGGCGATCGGCGTCATGTCGTCCTCGTCGTCGTCGATCGGGCTGTTGCCGATCAGTCCGGCGCTGAAGATCAGCATCCAGGCCGCCGGCAGCGCGATGATCGTGCCGATCACGCTTGCGAAGGTTCCGGTCGGATAGGCGCCGACGAAGAGGGCGGGAAACCTGAGGATCATGTCGCCGAAGACGCCGCCGAGGCCGTTCGGGAGCGGCCAGGTGACCGGAGCCGGGACGCAGCTCAGGCTGGCTGCCGCAAGCACCGCCCCGCCGAACCAGGCGCCGGCACGGGCCGGAATGCGGGAAAACGTTCGGCCGGAGACGAGCGCCAGGCCCCAGGCAACGATCGGCAGCATGGCGATCACGCTGGCAAGGCCGAAGAACTGCATGGCGATGTCGGCAAAGGCGGCACCGGGAAAGCCAAGGATATTGCTGGGTGTGCCGCCCGAGGCATAGGAGAAGCTCGGATCGGAGACGTTCCATGTGGACAGCGCGGCGATTGCCAGCGCCAGGCAGGCGAAGACCAGAAGCCCGAGCAGGACCTGGACCTGCCGCCAGACGAATGCCGTGAGAACGAACCGCTCAGAGCGGTTGTCCAGCGTTGCCGATGTGCTTCTGCCCATGTGTGCCAGCCTGCGCGTTGCCGTCCGTTCGAGGTCAACTGCGGCCCTGCTGCCCGCGGGGCAGATGATGGCCGCATGATTTGCGACCCTAGCAAGGCAAGCCTTAATGCGGTGTTAACCATGGCCGGGCTGACGGCATCCCTCCCCAGATTTGGGGGTGCGCGGCAATAAAAAAGGCCCGGACCAAGAGGCCCGGGCCAAATGCGGCATATTCATCATATGGCCGCGACGGGACGTTGAGCGGCGGCGCCTTCTTTAGCGCCGCCACGAAGCCCTTAGGAGTGGTAGGCCGCTTCGCCGTGCGAGGAGAGATCGAGGCCTTCGCGCTCGGCTTCGACCGAGACGCGCAGTCCGACGATGACGTCGACGAGCTTGTAGAGGATGATCGAGCCGATACCGCACCACAGGATGGTGACGACGACCGCCTTGACCTGGGTGAAGAACTGGCCGCCCATGGTTACGCCCTCGGCATAGCCGATGCCGCCCAGCGACGCACTGGCGAAGATGCCGGTGGCAAGTGCACCGAACAGACCGCCGATACCGTGGACGCCGAAGACGTCAGCGGTGTCGTCGAAGCCGAACTTGTTCTTCACGACCGAGATGAAGAAGTAGCAGATCGGCGAGACGAGCAGGCCCATGACGATGGCGCCCATCGGGCCGGCGATACCGGCAGCAGGCGTGATGGCAACGAGGCCGGCGATCATGCCCGAGGCAGCGCCCAGCATCGAAGCCTTGCCGCGGGTAAAGGTTTCAAGGATCGACCAGGAGACGATGGCCGCAGCAGTCGCGATGAAGGTGTTCACGGTTGCGAGCATCGCGCCGCCGGAAGCCTCGAGGTTGGAGCCGGCATTGAAGCCGAACCAGCCGAACCACAGCATGGCGGCACCGACGAGGGTGAGCGTCATGGAGTGCGGAGCCATCATGTCCTTGCCGTAGCCGGTGCGCTTGCCGATCATGATCGAACCGATCAGACCCGCGAGGCCGGCATTGATGTGGACGACCGTGCCGCCGGCGAAGTCGAGCGCACCCCAGCCGAAGATCAGGCCGTTGGCATCCCAGACCATGTGTGCGATCGGGAAGTACACGAACGTGACCCAGAGAAGGCAGAACAGGACTGCCGCGGAGAACTTGATGCGTTCCGCGAAGGCGCCGACGATCAGTGCGGGGGTGATGGCCGCGAAGGTCATCTGGAACATGATGAAGATATATTCCGGAATGACCGCATCCGAGAAGGTTGCAGCGGTCGAGTCCATCGTGACGCCCGAAAGGAACAGCTTGGCCGTGCCGCCGAAGAAGGCGTTGGTCGAGCCGCCGAAGGCGAAGGAATAACCGTAGATCACCCAGGCCAGCATGATCGAGGCGCCGATCACGGTGCACTGCATCAGCACGGACAGCATGTTCTTGGCACGGACGAGACCGCCGTAGAACAGTGCGAGGCCGGGGATGAGCATGAACAGCACGAGAATGGTGCAAAGGAACATGAAGGCGGTGTCGCCTTTATCCGGGGTCGGTGCGGCAGCGGCGGCCTCGGCGGCAGCCGGCGCAGCTTCCTGCGCAAAAGCCACGACCGGCGCGAGCAGGGCCGTCGAGACGGCGCCCACGCGGGCAAGGGTGTTGGAAAGAGTGAATGACGACATTTTGAAAATGCTCCCTGATCTGCCGTTTGCTTACAGCGCTTCGGAATCGGTTTCGCCGGTGCGGATGCGCACGGCATGGTCGATCGAGTAGACGAAAATCTTGCCGTCACCGATCTGGCCCGTCTTGGCGGCCGACGCGATGGCCTCGACGGTCTTGTCGACGGTTTCGGTCGGCACGGCGATCTCGATCTTCAGCTTCGGCAGGAAGCTCACGGCATATTCCGTACCGCGGTAGATTTCGGTATGTCCCTTCTGGCGCCCGTAACCCTTGACCTCGGTCACGGTCAGGCCCTGGATACCGACTGCGGTGAGGGCCTCGCGAACCTCATCCAGCTTGAACGGCTTGATAATGGCCATCACAATCTTCATCTGGTTTCCCATCCTTGTGTTACCCACGGCGAATAGCCGTTTCTCCTTGCCGCCCGGATCATCGTGTCCGTCGCGACTGGGCCTTACACATTCAAGGGGCGTGCCAGATTCGCGCCACAATTTTAAGGCATTGAATTTAAAGCGTTCTTAGGAAGAATTTGGAAAACTGTTAAAAATTCGTCAATGCGATTGAGTAAAATATGTGCAATTCGGAAAAAATGCGCATCTTTTAATCATCTGCCTTTTTCCGAATCAGACCTTCCTGTGCAACGGAGGCAACGAGAGCACCGTTGCGCGTAAAAAGGCTGCCGCGGGTCATGCCGCGCGCGCCATATGCCGAAGGACTGTCCTGCGCATAGAGCAGCCAGTCGTCCAGCTTGCACGGTCGATGGAACCACATCGCGTGGTCGAGGCTCGCCACCTGCAGGGTGCGGTCGAAGACGGACGTTCCGTGCGCAAAGAGCGAGGTGTCGAGCAGCGTCATATCCGAGAGATAGGCGAGCACCGCCGCCTGGATGTGACGTTCGTCCGGAACCGGCCCGGTCGCGCGCACCCAGATCATCTGCCGCGGCTCGAGCTTGTCGGTCGTGAAATAGTGCTTCAGCGAGACCGGCCGCAGTTCGATCGGCCGCGGCCGTTCCCAATAGGTCCGGATATGCGCCGGCGCGTGCGCGAGATACTGTTCCTTGATCTCCTTCTCGCCGAGCAGGTCCTCCGGCGGGGGAACGTCCGGCATCGGCATCTGGTGCTCGAACCCTTGCTCGTCATACTGGAACGAGGCCGCCATGAAGAAGATCGGCCGGCCGTGCTGCACCGCCATCACGCGGCGGGTGGCGAAGGACGTTCCGTCGCGGATGCGCTCGACGTCGTAGTCGATCGGCACCGAGGGGTCGCCCGGCCGGATGAAATAGGCATGTAGCGAATGCACGAAGCGCCCGGCATCGACGGTCCGGATGGCCGCGGCCAGCGCCTGGCCGAGCACGAGACCCCCGAAAACGCGCTGCCAGCCGACCTGGGGGCTTTCGCCGCGAAAGACCTCGTTGTCCAGTTCCGCGAGGTCCAGCCGCGCAAGCAGCGTCTGCATGGCGAGGTTCGTCTCGGCCGGTCGCGACATTTGGACTTTCTCCCACGGTAGGAAAGGCGCTTCCCGTCCTCTATATAGAGCGGAAGGATTGCTCAAGGACCGGGAGACAAGGTTCATGATCGACGTGTTCATCGCCGGCGGCGGCTATGTCGGCCTGTCGCTTGCCGTCGCCGTCAAGAAGGCCGCGCCGCATCTTTCGGTGCGGGTCGTCGATTTCGCGCCCGCCGATGCCTGGCAGAGGGACGAGCGCGCGTCGGCGATCGTCGCAGCCGCCCGCAACCTTCTCGACGTGCTGGGTGTCTGGGACGAAATCGCGCCGGAGGCGGAGCCCATCCGCCGGATGGTGATCACCGATTCGCGGACCGGCGATCCCGTGCGGCCGGTCTTCCTGACCTTCGAGGGATTGGGGCAGGACGGTGCGGCACCGGACGGCGCGCCGTTTGCCCATATGGTGCCGAACCGCGCCATGACCGGCGCGCTTCTGAAGCAGGCCGTCGCGCTCGGTGTCGATGTCGGCTGGAGCACGGCGGCGGAAAGTTTCGAAACGGGCGCGCATTCGACGCAGATCCGGCTTTCGGACGGCACTGATGTCGAGGCGCGGCTTCTCGTCGCCTGCGACGGCGTGCGCTCCCGCCTGCGCGAGGCGGCCGGCATCAAGACGGTGCATTTCGACTACGGCCAGTCCGGCATCGTGACGACGGTCGAGCACGAACGGCCTCATGAGGGACTGGCCGAGGA
>CAMPIK010000249.1 GCA_946886325.1 uncultured Shinella sp. | reverse complement strand
GATCGAGAGGATGCGCTGCGAGCCGAGATCGGGCCAGAAAAGCTTCGAGCGGACCAGCCGGAAATGCGGCGCCACGATCACGCGCTCGAGCTGTTCCTCGGAAACGTTGGCGAGCGCGAAGACGGCCCAGTCGCCCTGGTGATCCTCGGCGGTGGCGCGCACCTCGATGCGCCGGACGATGCCATCAGTGCCGGGCGCCGTCGATACCTGGAAGGCGTCGCCGCGGCCGGTGTAGATCTCGGTCGTCGCTGTCAGGTCCAGGGCCGTGTCGTCGCGGGATATCTGCACGGGCTCGACCGCACGGGCGGGAGATGCAAGCATGCCTGCGAGCATCGCCGCCGCCATGAAGATGAGCGCAAGCCACCGGCTGGCGGGCAGCGATTGCGACACGGAACTGAACGTCATTGAAACTCTGTTTTCCTGTGGTGGGTGGCGGGTTGTCTCCCGCGCCCGGCGTGCCCGGCAAGCCTCATGGCCGTCTGTCCCTGGCCAGGAGCGAATACATGACGTGGTCGCGCCACTCCCCGTTTATTTTCAGATACTCCCTCAGGTAGCCCTCGCGCTGAAAACCGGCCTTTTCAAGGAGACGAATGCTCCGCACGTTGTCCGGAATACAGGCAGCCTCGATGCGGTGCAACTGAAGGCCGGAAAAGATGTGCGGGATCGCAAGTTCCAGCGCCTTGAGCATGTGGCCCTGGCCGGCATGGCGCTCGCCCATCCAGTAGCCGATCATGCAGCATTGCGCGGCACCACGCCGGATATAGCCGATGGTCAGCCCGCCAAGCAGGATCTGTTCGGGACGCGAGAAGATGAGCAGCGGCACGGCCTGGCCGGAGGCATATTCCTGCTCGTTGCGCAGCACGCGGGCGCGAAAGGCGCTTTCCGTCAGTTCGTCACCGCGCCAGGTCGGCTCCCACGGCTCGAGAAAGCGTCGGCTCTCGGAGCGCAGCATGTACCATTGGCGATAGTCGATGAAGCGGGGAAGGCGAAGCATATGCCGGTCGCTGGCGAGTTCGATCGAATCGGACTGCCGCGACAGAAACCGAAATACCGATCGTGCCATTCATGCCTCCGCCGCGCATGCCCGAGCCGTGCCCGCGGCTCCCCGGCCGCTCAGCGCCGGATATCGGTCAAATCTAAGCCAGCATGGCCGATGGCGTCAAACGGGTTTCAGCTTGCAGCCCTGCGGGCAGGCTCTGCGCGCGTCAGGGAACGGATGATTTCGCTTGTCGGCGCGAGGTGTTCGATCGGGCCGATGGCGGACAGCGTCGGCACGGTGTCGAAGAACAGGCGTCCGGAAAGGTCGGTCAGTCGCTCGGTGGTGATGCCTTCCAGCCGCTCCATCAGTTCCTCGTTCGGGATCGGCCGGCCGTAGAGCATCATCTGCCGGGCGATCTGTCCGGCGCGCGCGGCCGGGCTTTCCTGGCCCATCAGAAGCTGCGCGCGAATCTGTGCGCGCGCCCGGTCGATTTCCTGCTGCTCGATCGTTTCGGAGGACTTGCGCAGTTCCTCGATGATGACGGGCAGGAGTTCCGGCAGGTTCTCGCCGCCGGTCGCCGCATGGATGCCGAAGATGCCGGTGTCGGAAAAGCCCCAGTGGAAGGCATAGACCGAATAACAGAGGCCGCGATGCTCGCGCACTTCCTGGAAGAGCCGCGAGGACATGCCGCCGCCGAGGATGTTGGCGAGGATCTGCGAGCAGTAGAAGTCGCGCGCGTGATAGGCCTTGCCTTCGAAGCCGAGCAGGATCTGGGCGTCCATGAGGTCGCGGGTTTCGCGCACGTCGCCGCCGACATAATGCGCCTCGTCCATGAGCGGCGGGGCGGACGGCTGCAGGGCGAGGCCCGCGAAGCGCCGCTCGACATCCTTGACGAAGGTGTCGTGGTCGACAGCGCCGGCGGCCACGACGAAGATGCGGTCGGTCGTGTAGTTGCGGCCGAGATAGGCGCGGATCTGGTTCGGCTGGAAGGACAGCACCGTCTCCGGCGTGCCGAGGATCGCGCGGCCGATCGTCTGGTCGCGATAGGCGACTTCGGAGAACTTGTCGAAGACGACGTCATCCGGCATGTCGTTCGCTGCACCGATCTCCTGCAGGATCACGTGCTTTTCGCGCCGCAACTCCTCCTCGTCGAAGGCCGATTCGGTCAGGATGTCGGCGAGGATGTCGATCGCCAGCGGCACATGATCCTTGAGGACGCGGGCATAGTAGGACGTCGTCTCGGTCGAGGTGGCGGCGTTGACTTCGCCGCCGACATTCTCGATCTCCTCGGCGATCTGCCGTGCGGAACGCCGCGCCGTTCCCTTGAAGGCCATGTGCTCGAGCAGGTGGGCGATGCCATGTTCGTCCGTCGTCTCGTTGCGGGAACCTGACTTGATCCAGACGCCGAGAGCGACGCTCTCGAGATGGGGCATGTTCTCGGTTACGACAGTCAACCCGGATGGGAGCCGGGTGCACTCAACTTTCATCATCCGTCTTTCTGCGTTCGTTAGTTCCGGCTGCGGGCATGGTCGCCGATGAAGGTTTCCACGGTCTTCAGGTCTGCATCCAGAACGTCGAAGCGCTCCTCCCTTTGCATCAGGTCAGCAAGCCACGTCGGAAGCGCGGGGTCAATACCGCACGCCGATTTTACCGCAGCGGGGAATTTTGCCGGATGCGCGGTCGCAAGCGTCACCATCGGCGCGTTCGCCTTCATGTGCTTGTTCGCCACGAAGACGCCGGTCGCCGTGTGCGGGTCGACGAGATAGCCGGTCGCGGCCAGCGTCTCGCGGATCGTTGCGGCCACCTGTTTCTCGCTGGCGCGGCCGGCGCGAAACTCCTTGCGGATCGCCTTCATCGCCTTGTCGCCGATCTCGAAGGCGCCCGATTGCTTGAGCCCTTCCATGGCGGTGCGCACGGCGGAGGCGTCCCGGCCATAGGCCTCGAACAGCAGCCGCTCGAAGTTGGAGGAGATCTGGATGTCCATCGACGGCGAGGTCGTCGCCTTGACCGCCTTCATCTCGTAGCGGCCCGACTTGAGGGCACGGGCGAGGATGTCGTTGTCGTTGGTCGCGACGACCAGCCTGTCGATCGGCAGGCCCATGCGCTTGGCGACGTAGCCGGCGAAAATGTCGCCGAAATTGCCGGTTGGCACCGTGAAGGACACCTTGCGGTCCGGTGCGCCGAGCGAAAGCGCCGTCGTGAAATAGTAGACGATCTGCGCCATGATGCGCGCCCAGTTGATCGAGTTCACGCCGGAAAGCTGCACGCGGTCGCGGAACGGTCCGTCGTTGAACATCGCCTTCACGAGGGTCTGGCAGTCGTCGAAATTGCCGTTGATGGCGAGCGCATGGACATTCGCGTCCTTCGAGGTCGTCATCTGCCGCTGCTGGACCGGCGATACCTTGCCATGCGGAAAGAGGATGAAGATGTCCGTGCGATCGCGGCCGGCAAAGGCGTCGATCGCGGCACCGCCGGTGTCGCCCGAGGTCGCCCCGACGATCGTCGCCCGCTCGCCGCGTTCGGCCAGCACATGGTCCATCAGTCGGGCAAGAAGCTGCATCGCCACGTCCTTGAAGGCGAGCGTCGTGCCGTGGAAGAGCTCCATGACGAAGCTGTTCGGCCCGGTCTGCACCAGCGGCGCGATCGCCGGGTGCCGGAAGGTGCCGTAGGCCTCGTCGATCATGGCGCGGAACGTGTCGTCCGGGATTTCGCCATCGACGAAGGGCGAGAGCACGGCAAAGGCGATCTCCTGGTAGGACTTGCCGCGCAGCCCGCGGATTTCCTTCTTCGAGAGAGACGGCCATTCCTTCGGCACATAGAGCCCGCCGTCGCGGGCAAGGCCGGCGAGGAGCGCGTCGCAGAAACCGAGGGAAGGGGCTTCGCCCCGTGTCGAGACATACTTCACCGTTGTCGATCCTTGCGTTGCGAATTCATGATGGGCAGGTGCGGGTTCGGTGCACTTCGAGCCGCTGCGCCGGGCTTGATACGACCGGCCCGCACCCTATTCGATTGCTGCAGTGCGAGCGGTTCTCTTTGCGGCAAGTCATGGCAATCCTGATCGTGTCGCTCCGTTTGCGCGCAGTGCCGGCGACGGTGCAAAATATCGGCAGGCCTGTTTTCGCCAATCGATTTTTTGCCGCGCCGCTGCTATAGACCATCCGCAAGGGTCGTGAAAAGGCCTGTTTTGCCGGTTTGATTGGACTGCTGAGGTCCTTGAGTGCAGGGGTGAGAGACACGTGTTTGGAATGAAAAGCCGCAGCCTCCTGGGCCTGGCCCTTCTTGCGACCGTTGCCGGATGCAGCCAGACCGACAAGCCGGGCGAACTGGGCATGACGGGAAATCAGAACCAGCAGGCGGCCGCGCAGCCCGCCGTCATGCAGGGCGCCTGCCCGCAGATTTTCCTGCGCGACGGCACGGCGGTCTATACGTCCTATGCCAAGGGCGGCGACAAGGATCCGCAGAAGGTCAATTTCCAGGCGACGCTGGCAGCGACGACGCGCCAGTGCGTGCAGACGGAGAGCGAACTGAGGATCACCGTCATGGCCCAGGGCCGCATCGCCTCGGGTCCGACGGGCTCCGCCGGAACGGTGACGCTGCCGATCCGGGTCGCGGCCAGCGACGGCAAGAACACGCTCTATTCCGAACTGACCAAGTTCAACGTCGATATCCCCGCCGACACGGGAACGGCCCAGTTCGTCTTCACCAATGCAGAGGTCGTGATACCCGGCGGTGCAGGCTCGTTTGCCAAGATCTATCTCGGCTTCGACGAAGGGCCGTATAATACGAACTGAGTTTTGGCGAATAGCGAATAGGGAGTAGCGAATAGAAGAAATATGTTCGCTACATTCCCTGTATGAGCTTTTCATGCAGGGTGAAATCCCGCAAAATTCGCTATTCGCTATTCGCTATTCGCTATTCGCTATTCGCTATTCGCTATTCGC
>CAMPIK010000248.1 GCA_946886325.1 uncultured Shinella sp. | reverse complement strand
GCTAAGACCTTACTGCCGTCATGCTTGGGCCTGTCCCAAGCATCTGCAACCTTTTGATTTTATGATACTTACCGGATCCTCGGGACAAGCCCGAGGATGACGTGGCATTGGGTGAGCGGCTTGTCAGCAGTCTCGGTTCTGTGATAATCTCTCGAACGAAAGCGAACGATTAGTCAAAGACATCCGCAGAAGCGAAAGTGCGGAAATGCCCCGATCCGAGCGTCGGAGCATTGCACTCTCTTTGACAAGCCAGCATCCGCGAACCGCGACCTTTAAAAGCAGAATAACGATGACGACCGGAAATCGCAGTGACGTCGCCGTTATCCAGGCGCAAGCCGAAATCATCGACCGGATCACCCTATCGGCCGGCAGTGAACGGCAAGCACTGGCCTGGTATCGCGGCGAACCCATCCCCGCCTTCGGCAATTTGACAGCCGAAAACCTCGTCAAGAGCGGCAAGTCTGCAGCGGTTCGCGATTATCTCGATCATCTGGAGCGCGGCGGCTTCGCATAGCGCTTGATCCGGGATGCTGCTGTCAGGTTGCGGAAGTCATTCGCTCCAGCATCAGCCACTGTAGCAGCACGATCGTCTTCGCATCCCTTATCCCGCCCGTGGCGATCAGCCCGTAGGCCTCCGCGACCGGCATTTCGACCACCTCGATGTCCTCGCCTTCGCCGTCCACGCCGCCGCCGGCCTCGAGCGGGTTTGCGGCATCCACGGTGGCGGTGAAGTAGCTGATGCGTTCGGTGATGGCGCCGGGGCTGGCGTAGGCGTCGAAGAGGTGGCGGACGTTTTCGACGGCGTAGCCGGTTTCCTCCATCGCCTCGCGGGCGACGGCCTGTTCCGGGCTGTCGCCGTCGAGCAGGCCGGCCGGTACTTCGAGCAGGAAGCCGGGATCGCCGGCGATCCAGGCGCCGAGGCGGAACTGGCGGACGAGGATGACACTGTCGCGAACCGGATCGACCAGCAGCACGGCGGCGGCATGGCCGTGGTCGTGGATTTCCCGGTTCAGAAACTCGACCCGGCCGTCGGCGCGGGTCTGCTCGATGATCATCTGTTCGAGATGCACGAAGCGCTTCCAGACCGACTTGCGCTCGACGATGCGGATCGGGAACGGCGTGTCGTCGGTCATCGGTGCCTCGGGCGTTGAAGGAGGGAGCGGATCAGGCCTTCTTGAGCCAGACCCTGTTGTCGTGGAAGGCGGCGCCGCCATAGGGGGCGACGGGGTCGGCGCCGGTCAGGACGTTGATGCCCTCCCCGTCGAGATGGGCGTCGTTCGGCCAGAGCCCCTCGGCAATCAGCACGCCGGGGCGAACCTCGCCGGTGATCTTCGCATGCAGGCGCACGTCCCCGCGGCGGTTGCCGAGTTGCACGACGTCGCCAGCCGCGATGCCGGCCGCCTCGGCGTCGGCCGGGTGGATCATGACTTCGGGCCGGCCTTCGCGGTCGCGCGAGCCCTTGGTCTCGGAAAAGGTCGAGTTGAGGAAGGTGCGGGCCGGCGATGTGGCAAGCCGGAACGGATGCGCCGCGTCCGGCTCCTCGATGACCTCGACATGATCGGGGAATTCAGGCAGTGCCGCATGCGGGCCGAGCAGGCCGACCGACTTCGGCGGACGGTTCGGCGCCGGCGTCGCGGTCATTGCGGGCGGAAGCGGAATTTTCCATCCGGGAAGCCGAAGCCTTTGAGGAAATGCGCCGTCTCGAAATCCGGCTGGCAGTCGATCCACTTCTCCTCGACGAGACCGTCGAAATCGATGGCATAGGCCGGCAGCATGCGGGTGATGTGCTCGCGCTCCGAAAGGCCGAAGCCCGGCAGGTGCGCAACATCAAGACGTTTCGCCAGCTCCTCGACGACGAAGAGATTGGTGCGAACGGTCTCGGGCGGCTCGACGAGCTTCGGGCCGACGAGGATGTGCTGGTGGCCGCCGCCGCGATAGAGGTCGTCATGCTCGACGAACATGGTGGCGGGCAGCACGATGTCGGCGAGCTTGGCCGTATCCGTCATGAACTGCTCATGCACGGCGGTGAAGAGATCGTCGCGGAGAAAACCCTGTTTCACCAGCCGCTGCTCGGGCGCGACATTGACCGGATTGGTGTTCTGGACGAGCAGCGCCGTCACCGGTCCACGATGGCGCAGCGCCTCGACGTCGCCGGTCAGCACCCGGCCGATCTGCGACTGGTCGAGCATGCGGATATCCGGATCGGCCATATTCGAGCCGGTGAGTTCGCTTTTCCGAAAACGGAAGATGTCGGAATTGGAGTGGAAAGCGCCGCCGCCCTCGTATTGCCAGGAGCCTAGCACAGTGGGGACGGAGAGCGCCGCATGCATGGCGGCCGAGCCGTTGCGCGAACGGGTGAAGCCGTAGCCGAGGCGGAAAAAGGAGCGCTTCGTCTGGCCGACGAGTTTGGCGAAGGCCTCGATCTCCTCGACCGACAGGCCTGATATGGCCGACGCCCATTCCGGCGTGCGGGTCGAAAGATGCGCCTCCAGCCCGGCCGGGTCGTCGGTGAACTTTTCCATATAGGCGCGGTCGGCGTAGCCGTCGCGGAAGGCGATGTGCATGGTGGCGCAGGCGAGTGCCGCATCCGTGCCGGGGCGCAGTTTCAGCGCCATGTCGGCCTGTTTCATCGTCGGGTTGTCGTAGATGTCGATGACGACGATCTTCGCGCCGCGCTCCTTGCGGGCCTTCACCGCATGGGTCATCACGTTGACCTGAGTGGAGACCGCATTGGTGCCCCAGATGACGACGCAATCGGATTTCGCCATCTCGCGCGGGTCGGAGCCGGTCAGCCGGCCGGTGCCCATGACGTAACCCGTCCAGGCGGTGTTGGTGCAGATCGAGCTGAAGAAGCCGGAATATTTCTTCGCGTGGCGCAGGCGGTCGATCGAATCGCGCTGCACCTGGCCCATCGTACCGGCGTAGAAATAGGGCCAGACGGCCTCGCTGCCATGCGCCTGCTCGGCCTTGACGAAGGCCTCGGCGATCGCGTCCAGCGCGGCATCCCAGCCGATCTCCTGCCAGTTCCCCTCGCCCTTCGCGCCCTTGCGGATCAGCGGCTTCAGAAGGCGGTCGGGGTGATAGAGCCGCTCGGCATAACGCGCGACCTTGGCGCAGATGACGCCGGCCGTGTAGGTGTTGTCGGCGCTGCCGCGCACGCGGCCGATGCGCCCGTCGGCGCCGATCTCGATGTCGAGCGCGCAGGCGGACGGACAGTCATGCGGACAGACGGAATGGCCCGTGCGGGCTTTGTGGAGGTCGGGGGTCGCAACGTTCATGGCTTTTCTATAGGACAGGGCAAGGCCAGCCGGAAGAACGATCGCGTTTCCATCGCGAGAATTCATCGCCACATCACGGAAACAGAATGAATTACCGCCACATCTACCACGCCGGCAATTTCGCGGATGTGCTGAAGCACGCCGTGCTGGCCCGTCTCGTCGCCTATATGCAGGGCAAGGACAAGGCCTTTCGCGTGCTCGACACCCATGCGGGCATCGGCCTCTACGACCTCACCAGCGACGAGGCGCAGAAGACGGGCGAATGGCGCGACGGCATCGGCCGGCTGATGGCGGAGCCTCTACCGGACACTGTCGCGCCGATCCTCGCGCCCTATCTCGATGCGGTCCGCGCGCTCAACCCTGAAGGCGGCGTCCGGTATTATCCCGGATCGCCGAAACTCGCCCGCCTGCTGTTCCGTCCGCAGGACCGGCTGTCGGCGATGGAACTGCACCCGGATGACCACGAGACGCTGCGCCGGCTCTTCGACGGCGATTTCCAGACCCGCATCACCCATCTCGACGGCTGGCTCGCGCTTGGCGCCCACCTGCCGCCGAAGGAGAAGCGCGGCATCGTGTTGGTCGATCCGCCCTTCGAGGAGGATGGCGAGTTCGAGCGGCTGGCGGACGGGCTGGCGCGCGCCTGGCGGCGCTTTCCGGGCGGCGTCTACTGTCTCTGGTATCCGCTGAAGAAGGGCGCGCCGGTCGCCCGCTTCCACACGGCGCTGAGGGATCTCGGCATCCCGAAAATCCTCTGCGCGGAACTGAGCGTGCGCAGCGACCGGGAGACGACCGGTCTTGCCGGATCAGGCGTCATCGTCGTCAATCCGCCTTTCACGCTGAAGGGCGAACTCGACGTGCTGCTGCCCTTCCTGAAGACGAAGCTCGCGCAGGACCGCTTTGCCTCGGCGCGCAGCCACTGGATTGCCGGAGAAGCGAAAAACGCCTCTTGACCTTTCGCCAAGTGGCAACGCAATCTCCGGGCGAAGACCGGGAGACGACCATGAACCGCCTGACTGCCGCTGCCCTCGCCCTGCCGCTGGCGCTTTCGGCCCTTGCTGCCCCGCCTGCGCGGGCGGCTGAACCGACCTATGCGCCCGGCCAGGACCTTTGCGGGCATGCGCCGGTGCTCGAATTCATCCGCTCGCGCTTCATCCACAAGTCGATCCATTATGTCGGCCAGGATCTCTTCATCCGCGGCTTCGAGCATATCCAGCAGACCCGCTATGAGCCGAAGACGTCCGACATCTCCTCCGTCGAGCGCGACTATTGCAAGGCGCATGTGGCGCTGAACGACGGCACGGTGCGGCCGATGTGGTACCTGATCGAGCGGCCCTGGGGCTTTGCCGGGCTCGGCCGCAGCGTCGAGTTCTGCGTCGCCGATCTCGACCCGTGGCACGTCTACGGCACCGACTGCAAGTCGCTGCGCTGACGGTCGTGACGCCGAACCTATCCGAAATCCGCCGCGCGATGCGGCCAGCCGCGATGCTGGCGGCTGCGGCGCTTCTGACCCTATCGGCCTGCAGCGACCAGAAGGCCGTGGAGAAGAAGCCGGCTGACGCCGGCCGACAGGTCGAGCAGAAGTCCCAAACGAAGGCGGCGCAGGCCACGGACCAAGCTCTTCCGCGTGGCACCGGCTTCGATTTCTACGTGCTGTCGCTGTCC
>CAMPIK010000247.1 GCA_946886325.1 uncultured Shinella sp. | reverse complement strand
TCTTCAACGTCCAGACGGGCGTGAAGCTCGAAGCGGCCATCTTCGAGCTGCCGCTTGACCAGATCAACCGCCGCGGCCAGCAGTTCCGCTGAGCGTCCGAACGCGCGCATTGTGCACAACGACCGGATTTTCCGGTCGTTTTCCGTTTCAGGCGGTTCAATTCCGGCGCGTAGCGCGATAAGAGCCTTGCAAGCGCAGATCAGCGCGGCAAGAGGCTCGGCATGGCACTATCGATCGCGACCTGGAACATCAATTCCGTCCGGCTCCGGATGCCGCTGGTCGAGCATCTTCTGAAGACGCACGCGCCGGATGTGCTCTGCCTCCAGGAAACCAAGTGCCCGAACGATCTCTTTCCGTCAAAGCCGCTGAAGGCGCTTGGCTACGAGCATATCGTCATCCACGGGCAGAAGGGCTATCACGGGGTCGCCACCATCTCGCGCCTGCCGCTGACCGAACTGGTGGAGCGGCGCGACTATTGCGGCGTCGGCGATGCGCGCCATATCTCCGTCGTGCTCAAGCATCGCGGCAAGTCGATCCGGCTGCATAATTTCTACGTGCCGGCCGGCGGTGACGAGCCGGACCGCACCATCAATCCGAAATTCGGCCACAAGCTCGATTTCATTGAGGAGATGAAACTGCTGAATTCGGAAGCCGAAGCCGGCATTTCCTCCGTGCTCGTCGGCGATCTCAACATCGCGCCGCTCGAACACGATGTCTGGTCGCACAAGCAGCTTCTGAAGATCGTCAGCCACACGCCCGTCGAGACCGAAGGGCTGATCGAGGTGATGACCAAAGGCGCCTGGGTCGACCTGATGCGCAAGAAGGTGCCTGCGGACCAGAAGCTCTACACCTGGTGGAGTTATCGGGCCCAGGACTGGGCCGCCGCCGACAAGGGCCGCAGGCTCGACCATATCTGGTCATCCGCCGATCTCGAACCGCACCTGACCGATATCCAGGTGCTGCGGGAAGCGCGCGGCTGGGAACGGCCGTCCGACCACGTCCCGGTCATTGCCACCTTCGACTTCTGACGATCAGGCGAAGCGGCCTGCCATGGCCCCGACGCGGCCGATCATCTCTTCGAGATTGGCGCGCACCCGCGCCTCGACCATGACGGCGACGTCAGGATATTCCTCGAGCATGCGGCGGAAGAGCGGCCGGTTGATGCGGATGACCTCGCTGTCTTCCTCGGCCGTGGCCGAATATTTCCGCTCGACGGCGGAGATCATCGCGAGTTCGGACAAGAGCGTGCCCGCGCCGGCAACGCCCTCGTCGCGGAGTGAGCCGTCACGTAGCGTGGACGTCAGGCGAAAGCTGCCGCTCGCGATCACGAAGCCGCAATCGGCCGAGGCGCCTTCGCGAAACAGCGTCTGTCCTTCGACGACGCGCCGGCGCTCCGCCCCGAAAGCCATCAGCCGCAACTTGTCTTCCGACAGGCCGGAAAACAGCGGCACCCGGGCAAAGAGGGCAATATCGTCATTGAGAGCCACGGGGGCACCTCCGGCGCATTACGGTACGATCTTGTACCCGCCGTTCTCTGTCACGAGAATCTCCGCATTGGAAGGGTCGCGCTCGATCTTTTGCCGCAGGCGATAGACGTGGGTTTCCAGCGTATGCGTGGTGACGCCGGAATTGTAGCCCCAGACTTCCTCCAGCAGCACGTCGCGCGTCACCACCTTCTGGTCGGCCCGGTAGAGATAGCGGATGATCGCCGCTTCCTTCTCCGTCAGGCGGATCTTCTGGCCGTTTTCCATCGTCAGCAGCTTCTGGCCCGGCTTGAACGTGTAAGGCCCGACGCTGAAGGTCGCGTCCTCGCTGCTTTCGTGCTGGCGAAGCTGGGCGCGGATGCGGGCAAGCAGCACGGCGAAGCGGAAGGGCTTCGTCACATAGTCGTTGGCGCCGGCTTCCAGGCCGAGGATCGTGTCCGAATCGGTATCGTGTCCCGTCAGCATGATGATCGGCGACTTGAAGCCGCCCTTGCGCAAGAGCTTCACCGCCTCGCGCCCGTCCATATCCGGCAGGCCGACATCCATGATCAGCAGATCGATCTGGCCGTTGCGGGCCGCATGGATACCCTTGGCGGCCGAAGCTTCCTGCAGGATCGAGAATTCCTCGTAGAGCGACAATTGCTCGACCAGCGTCTCGCGCAGGTCGTTGTCGTCATCGACAAGCAGGATGGTTCTGGACGTCATGGGCAACCTCTCGGCATTCAACGCGAAACTAAGCCATATTGGACTTTTGGCAAGTGCGGGCAGGGTTTATCAGAAACTCTGCGACAAACTCTGCGGCTGGGGCGAGCTATGCTCGGCTTCAGGTTCACGGGCAAGGCAAATGAATGTGACCACCGCGCGAGCGACGGATAAGAAACGAAAGCCGGGCACGATACTGGTGCGCCGCGCGCCGCGGATGCCGGCGCGCGCCATTCTCCAGTTCGGCCCCTTGCGCCTGCCCGCGGCAATCGGCCGGTCCGGCACAACGGCCTTCAAGCGGGAGGGCGACGGCGCGACGCCGATCGCGTCCATGCGCCTGCTTCACGGCTTCGTGCGCGGCGACCGGGTTCGCGGTGTCGCGACCCGTTTGCCACTGCGCCGGATCCGTGCAGACATGCTCTGGTGCGACGAGCCGGGCGACCCCTGCTACAACCGGCTCGTGCGGGCACCTTTTGCGAAGAGCCACGAGACGATGACGAGGGCGGACAGACTTTACGACATGTGCCTGGTGCTCGACTGGAACATCGTCTCGCGCCGCCGCAACTGTGGCTCGGCCATCTTCTTCCACCTCGCCCGATCAGGATACGAGCCAACGGCCGGCTGCGTCGCGCTCTCGCCGCGCGACATGCGCCGCATCCTGCCGCATCTGCGCGAGGGTACTGTGCTTCGCGTGCTGTGAACGGCAATATCCGGGCAGGCCCTGAAAACCGGGCAATGCCTTCCTATATGTCATCGTGACCGGCGCCGCGGCTGAAAGGCGTTCCGGGAGGTCTCCCGTCGGAGACCCAATCACGCCCCCGTTTCATCACGCTTCAATCCCGGAGACCCATCGTGAGCGATCAACCGAAAATTTCTTTCCATGACGGCAACAGCATTCCGCAGGTCGGTCTCGGCGTCTGGCAGACGCCGAACGATACGGCGGCGCCCGCCGTGCGCGCCGCCCTTGCCGCCGGCTATCGCCATGTCGATACGGCAGCGGTCTACGAAAACGAGGAGGGCGTCGGCGAAGGCCTCGTTTCGTCCGGTGTTGAGCGCAGCGACATCTTCCTCACGACAAAACTCTGGAACGACCGCCAGGGCTTCGATTCGACGCTCAAGGCCTTCGACGAAAGCCTCAAGCGGCTGAAGACCGACTATGTCGACCTCTACCTCATCCATTGGCCCTCGCCGCACCGCAAGGCCTATGTCGAGACCTGGAAGGCCTTCATCCGGCTGAAGGAGGAAGGGCGCGCGAAATCGATCGGCGTTTCGAATTTCGAGCCGGATCATATCGAGCGGCTGATCTCGGAAACGGGTGTGACGCCGGTGATCAACCAGATCGAGCTTCACCCGAACTTCCAGCAGAAGGCGGCGCGGGCGGCGCACGAAAAGCTCGGCATCGCGACGCAGTCCTGGAGCCCGCTCGGCCAGGGCACGCTGCTCTCCGATCCCGCAATCGGCGCGATTGCCGCCAAACATGGCCGCACGCCGGCGCAGGTCATCATCCGCTGGCATATCCAGAGCGGTCTGGTCGTCATCCCGAAATCGGTGACGCCGTCGCGCATCGAGGAAAACTTCCAGGTCTTCGACTTCACGCTCGACCACGAGGACATGGCGGCCATCGCCGTTCTCGACAAGGCGAGCGGCCGGATCGGCCCCGATCCGATGACGGCAGCGTTCTGACGCCAGCGAATGTCGGGCGGGCGGCGTCTGCCGCCCGCTATTCCCGCTCGAGCATGCGCGGCGTGACGAAGCGCTCCAGCCGGCCGGAACCCGACGTCACGGCATTCCATCGCGTGCTATCGAAATCGATGACGGCGAGGCCCGCCGTCGGAAACTTGCGCCGCATGGCATCCATGGCGGCGCCATCGCCCGTGCCCGCCAGCAGGTGGGCCAGATCCTCCATGCCCGGATTGTGCCCAACCATCAGGATCGGCGTATCCGCCGGTTCTATGGACCGCAAAACCTCCAGCAGACGGGCCGCGGGCGCCTCGTAGATCGCCGGTTCATTTCGAACCCCGACATGCGGCGGCAGCACCGGTCGCACGAGCGCAAACGTTTCCTGCGTGCGCCGGGCGCTCGAAACGAGCGCCACTTTCGGCAGCAGGCCCTCGCGCGCCAGATATCGCCCCATGGCCGGCGCCGCCGTCTCGCCGCGGGGCGCCAATGGGCGATCATGATCCGCAACGCCGTCCGGCCAGGCCGATTTCGCATGCCGCAGAAGCATCAGTCTCAGCATGCGCGCACCTCCGGCATTCCGGGAAATGAAAAGGGCCGCCCGGTCGGACGGCCCTGATCGTGTCTAGCGGCGTGGTCAGTTCCACGTGCGGATGTCGACGAAATGGCCGGCGATCGCGGCGGCGGCGGCCATCGCGGGCGAGACGAGGTGCGTGCGGCCCTTGAAGCCCTGGCGGCCCTCGAAATTGCGGTTCGAGGTGGAGGCGCAGCGCTCGCCCGGCTTCAGCCGGTCGTCGTTCATCGCAAGGCACATGGAGCAGCCCGGCTCGCGCCAGTCGAAGCCAGCAGCCTTGAAGATCGCGTCGAGACCTTCGGCTTCCGCCTGTTCCTTGACGAGGCCGGAGCCGGGCACGATCATCGCATCGACGGTGGAGGCCACCGTCTTGCCCTCGACCACCTTGGCGACGGCGCGCAGATCCTCGATGCGGCCGTTGGTGCAGGAGCCGATGAAGACGCGGTCGATCGCGATGTCGGTGATCTTCGTGCCGGGCTTCAGGCCCATATAGTCGAGCGCGCGCC
>CAMPIK010000246.1 GCA_946886325.1 uncultured Shinella sp. | reverse complement strand
GCACGACTTCCCGCTGCGGGACACAGCTTAAGATTTCGTTGACCGTTTGACCCCTAATTCTTCCCCGTCTCATGACGGGACCGGCGCGCATGACGCGATGCCGCGATGCAAATGGGGTTCATACGCACATGACGTGCCTTAAGTGGCTGGCGATTCCCGCCGGCATGCTCGGCCTTGCGCTGCTCTGGCTCCCGATGAGCCTGCAGGCGCAACTGGTCCTTAGTTTCGCGGTGCTCGGCGTGATGTTCCTCGCCATGACGCGTCCGCAGGATACGACCTTCAGGCTCGTGACATTCATCTTCGCAGGCATCCTGGCGATGCGCTACGCCTATTGGCGCACCACCGAGACCTTGCCGAATTTCGACGAGCCGCTGAACTTCATTCCCGGCCTGATCCTCTACCTTGCCGAGATGTATTGCCTCGCGATGCTGGCGATCAGCTTCTTCATGCTGGCCGACCCGCTGAAGCGCAAGGCGCCGGCGCCGGGCGAGGCTGCCGACCTGCCGACCGTCGATGTCTTCATCCCGAGCTACAACGAGGATGCCGAACTGCTCGCCGGCACGCTCGCCGCCGCGAAGTCGATGGTCTACCCGAAGGACAAGCTCAACATCTATCTGCTCGACGACGGCGGCACGGAGGCGAAGCGCTTCCACAAGGACCCGCGCGTCTCGATCGCCGCCATCCGCCGGCACGAGCAGTTGAAGGCGCTCTGCGCCGCGATGGGCGTGCACTATCACGCCCGCAAGCAGAACGACCACGCCAAGGCCGGCAATCTCAACGAGGGCCTGAAGGTCTCGAGCGGCGAACTCGTCGTCGTCTTCGACGCCGACCATGCGCCGGTGCGTGATTTCCTGCGCGAGACGGTCGGCTTCTTCCGCGAGGACAAGAAGCTCTTCCTCGTCCAGACGCCGCATTATTTCCTGAACCCCGATCCGCTTGAAAAGAACCTCAAGACCTTCGCGCGCATGCCGTCGGAAAACGAGATGTTCTACTCGATCCTGCAGCGCGGGCTCGACAAGTGGAATGCCTCCTTCTTCTGCGGTTCGGCCGCCGTGCTGCGCCGTTCGGCGCTGATGACGACGAATGGCTTTTCCGGCCAGTCGATCACCGAGGACTGCGAGACGGCGCTGTCGCTGCACGCCAATGGCTGGCACAGCGTCTATGTCGACAAGCCGCTGATCGCCGGCCTGCAGCCGGAGACCTTCGTCTCCTTCATCGGCCAGCGCGCCCGCTGGTGCCAGGGCATGCTGCAGATCCTCATCCTCAACCGCCCGTTCCTCGCCAAGGGCCTCTCGATCCCGCAGCGCATCTGCTACGCCGGCATCAATCTCTTCTGGCTGTTCCCGCTTTCGCGGCTCGCCTTCATGTTTTCGCCGCTGCTCTACATCTTCTTCTCGCTGGAGATCTATCAGGCGAACATCATCGAGTTCGCGTCCTACGCGCTGACCTATCTCGTCGCCTCCTTCGCCATGCAGAGCTATCTCTATGGCCGGGTCCGCTGGCCCTGGGTGTCGGAACTCTATGAATATGTGCAATCGGTGCTGCTCTTCGGCTCGATCGTCAGCGTCGTGCGCAACCCGCGCAAGCCGACCTTCAACGTCACGGCCAAGGGCCAGACGCTCGATCGCAGCGTGCTCTCGCCGCTGGCGCGGCCCTATTTCCTGATCTTCTTCCTGCTTCTCGCCGCCGCGCTCTATTCGGGCTACCGTTTCCTGACCGAGCCGGTCGCGACCGAGTTGCTGATGATCGTCGCCGGCTGGAACCTGATCAATCTCGGTCTGGCGGGTGCCGCCCTCGGCGCCATCGCGGAACGCCGCGAACTGAGGCGCAACCAGCGGCTTCCGGTCAAGCGCCACGCGCTGCTGAAGGCGGCTGGCCACACCTTCAACGTCATCATCCACGATGCATCCTCGGGCGGCGTTTCGCTGGAATTCGTCGATGGCGGCCCGGAGATCGATCTGGAAAGCCCGCTGGAGGCGACGATCGAGCTTCGCCGCGGCGGACAGGTGACGACCTTCCCGGTGATCGCCCGCTCGAGCCGCATCACGGACGCCTCTTCCATCTACGGCTTCGCCTACAGCGAGCGCACGCCGGATACGTTCATGGCGATCGCCGAACTCATGTTCTCCGACCAGTCGGTGCTTCAGGAGCGCCTCGTCCGCCGGCAGGTCCGCCGCGGCTTCTTCTGGGGCACGACCCGCTTCGCGCTCTGGAGCGTGACCGAGACTCTGCGGGCGCTGCGCTACGCGGTTGGACTGATCCGTGAAAGCGCCGTCCAGTCCTTCGCCGACGCGCCGATCTCGGTGAAGGACAATACCGCACTCATTCCCGGCAAGGCGACGGAACTGCCGCCGATCCTCACAGGGAGCAAGGCCTATGGCTAAACGAACCATGCGAACGATCCTCTCGCTCGCGTCCTTGCTGCTGGCAACGACGGCTGATGCGCAGGGCCTTTTCGAAAGCGGTCTGCCTGTAGCGAAGGCTACGGCAACGGTGTCCTCCGTCCTGCTGCCGGCGCGCCCGGAAGAGAAGAAGGCGGCTGCGACGGAGGGTTTCATCGCCTTCGCCGAGCCGGCATCGGCCTTCCTGCTCGATGGAGAGGATGATGTCGCGCATTTCACCTTCCATCTCTCCGGCGCCCAGGCGGCTGCCGGCGGGAAGCTCAGGCTTGCGTACCAGAACGCCGTCTCCGTGCTTCCCGATACATCGGCCATGGATGTCGAGGTGAACGGCAAGGAGGCCGGCGGTTTTGCGATCCGCTCGCCCAACGGGTTCCTTGAGGAGGGGCTCACCATTCCGTCCACCCTGCTGAAGCCGGGCCGCAACGTTGTGCGTCTCAGGGCGCGCCAGCACCACCGCGTCGATTGCTCGCTCGACGCGACCTACGAACTCTGGACGCGGCTCGATCCGGCGAAGACTGGGTTCGTCACGCCCAAGGCGGAAGCATTTTCGGATTTCGACAGCCTGCTTTCGGTCGGGACCAATGCGGATGGCCGCACCGACCTGCGCCTCGTCGTTCCGGCAAGCCTTGCTCCGGATATGCTCGAGGAAGCCCTGCCGACGCTCCAGGCGCTGGTGCTGTTTCTCAACCGGCAGAACATCGACATTTCGGTGGCCGACCGGCCGGGCAGCGGGCCGGGCATCGATCTTTTCGTATCGCTCGACCGGGACGGAGGCACGCTGCTGTCGCGCAACGGGCTTGCCGCCGCGCCGCGTGGCCTCTCTGTCAATTCCGGCGCGGAGCCGGACCGTGCGGCTGTCGTTCTGCGCGCCTCCGGTTCGGCCGACATCAAGTCCACCCTGCTCGCCGCCGTGAAGGGCGACATGCGCGATGGCCTCTCCGCCGGCGTTCTCGGGCGCCAGCAGGGCACGATCGTCGCCGAGGCGGGCACGCGCTACAAGCTGAAGGACGCGGGCTATGAAAGCCGGGTCTTTGCCGGCCGCCTGTCGCGTACGGAATTCAATCTGGAAATGCCCGCCGACTTCTATCCGGCGGAATATGCGACCGTCGATCTCTATCTGAACGCCGCAACCTCGCCCGGCATGAAACAGACTGCCCAGCTTCTCGTCCGCGTCAACGACCTCGTCGTGAAGAGCTACCCCTTCCGGGACCGCGAGGGCGAGCAGTTCAAGGACAAGAAGATCGAACTGCCGCTGCGCGCCTTCCGTCCGGGTTTCAACAAGGTCGAGCTGCTGGCCGAGTTACCGAAAACAAAGGACGACGCCTGCCTGCCGGAGGAGCGCGACGATGCGACGCCGCGCTTCATCCTGCTGGACGACACGGCAATCGAAGTGCCGCAACTGGCGCGGGTCGCTCGCCTGCCGGATCTGGCGGCGCTTGCCGGCAAGGCCTATCCCTTAGGTGGCGGTGCACCCTTCGATCTCGTCATCGATCGGGCTGATCCGCAGTCCGCGGGAGCCGCGCTCTCGTTGGTGGCGCGGCTTGCGCTCGCGGCCCGCGCGCCGCTGACGGCAGATGTCTCTTTCGGCAAGCCCAGCGGAACCGTTGGCCGGAACGTCCTGTTCGTCACTGCCGAAAACGACTTCACCGAACTCGGCGCTGCCTCGAAACGAGCATTCCCGGCCACATCTGATGATGCCGGCCTGCTGGTCGCGTCGCTTGCCGTGCCCGATCTCCTCGTGACCGCAGCCGTCTCGGATCAGGGCGTGGCCGAGGGCGGGGAGGCGGGTGATCTGCTGGCAGCCTTCCAGCAATCGACCGCAGCGGAACAGTCCGAACTGTCGCTCGGAAGCCGGTTCGAGGCCCTCTTCATCGCGGCGACGCAGAGTTTTGCGCGCTGGCTGAACTACGAAGACTCGTTCCATCTGGCCCCTGCAAAGGCTTCGTCGGATGCGCTCGTGCGTCTCAGCCAGTCGCGTTCGCCGGATGGATCGGCGACCTGGACGGTCGTCAGCGCCGGATCGCCCCGCGACCTCGAGGCCGGCGCGCGGCGCCTGATCGAGCCCGGCATCTGGAGCGGCCTGCAGGGCGGCGCCGCGACGATCGAAACGGCAAGCCTGGTTCTGGTCAACGAGCCGGCCGCCAGCCGATATGTCGCGGCAGTGACGGATCGCAGTCCCGGAAACCTGCGCCGGCTCGCAGCCGCCTGGTTCTCCGACAATTTCCAGGTCTACGTGGTCGCCATTCTCGCACTGCTCGGCTTCTTTGCGGTGTGGCTCGGGCGAACGGTGCGGCGCAAGGGTGTGAGGTCCGACCGATGAAGACGACTGTTTCCCGCCTCGTCCTCGCGCTGGCGATCGGCTCCGCCATGCCGAGCCTCGCCTTCGCCGACTCCATCGGCCTCCTGACGTCGGAGCGCAAGGACGATGCCTCGCTCTCAGCAACTGCGGCCGTGGCTGAAAGCGCCACCACCGAGCAGGCGGCAGCGCCGGTCGGGCCGGATGCCGTCGAACTCGCCGCACTCTACTATTATGCACAGGAGAAGC
>CAMPIK010000245.1 GCA_946886325.1 uncultured Shinella sp. | reverse complement strand
GCATCGACGTCCCAACGTCCCGCTATGGCCACGCCGCTGCCGCAACCGGCTGGGCCGGCGCCGGGCGCGCGACGGGTTGCGGCAGCGGCGGGGCCATAGCGGGACGTTGGGACGTCGATGCCTGTTGCTGGCCGGCTGTCGGCAGGGCACCCCGCATCGCCGGCTGCGCCTCGCGATCATCCGCATAGAGCACCCGCGACATGGCGGAGACGTTTTCCTGCGCCGGTGCGCGCGCAGTTTCGGCCCGGTCGGCGGTGACTGCTGCAATCGGTGTGGCGGCTGCGGCCGTCTTCGGCGTTGCTGCTGCGGCGGCCATCGAAACCGGCTCCAGATGGACGGGTGCCTGGGCCGTCGCCGTTCCGGCAGCGGCCTGATCCGTTTCGGCGGGCGCTGCTGCGGGCGCAATGGCAATGCGGCTTTCGATCACGACATCGGTCGGACCGCCGATCAGGATCAGGTGTTCGACGTCGTCGCGGCGCACCAGCACGATGCGGCGCCGCGTGTCGACGGCGGCTGCATCCAGCACGGCCAGACGCGGCTGACGGTTGCGGCCGCCGCGGATGAAAGGCGAGGAGGGGCGGTTCCGGACGATCCACAGCACCAGCGCCAGGCAGCCGAGCCCGATGATCACCGATATGGCGGCCACCAGGAATTTCGTGCCGTGCTGGGCGAGAATGTCTTCGAACATGAACCGTCACTCCTTTGCGGCAATGTTGCCGCATTTGAAGGCTTTTTTCAGGCCCGCACAAGCGTGCCGCCGCCGCTCACCCGTAGCCGCTGGCGGCCTGTCTGCCAAGCGGCGCGTGTATGGCAGGCAACAGGGCCGGCATATTCCTTGTGCATAGGCGCACTGTGCTTTCCTTCGCGGGCTTTTTGCGCTTCCCTCGCGCCGGTAAACATGATTCTTGCGATTGTCCCCGACCCTGAACGGCGGATCGGGGCATCGGCCAGCGAGGGGCCAAGCGAGGGGCGATGACGAAGAACCGCCAGACCGGCGACGAGCAGGCACCGATCGTAAACCGGGCGATACGGCCGGGCGTCGTGCTGCGCATCGTGCTGCTGGCGGTCGTGCTGACGGCTTCGGCCGGCGCCTTCATCGTCTTCAAGAACCAGCTCGACAACGAGATCGTGCTCGGCGTTCTCGGCGTGCTCGCGATGGTCGGCATCTTCTTCTTCGTCTCGGCGCTGATCGGCTTCATCGAGATCATGCCGCAGTCGCAATCCGACGACCTGGCGCGCGCCTTTCTCGACAGCCACCCGGACGGCACGCTGATCACCGACCGCAAGGGCCGCATCGTCTTCGCCAACGCCGCCTACGGGACGCTGACCGGCGCGAACACGGAAACCGAGGCGCAGACGCTCGAAGCGCTGCTGTCGCGCAACCGCGAGGCGACGGAGGCGATCTACCGCCTGACCAACGGCCTGCACGAGGGCAAGGAAGGGGCCGAGGAATTCCGGCTGATGAAGCCGCTGAACCCGGCCGGCCAGGCGCATTCCGGCGCCCACTGGTACCGGCTGAAGGCCCGCATCCTGCCGCGGCGCGACAAGGCACCGCCGCTTTATATATGGCAGATCGCCGACATCACCTCGGAGCGCGACGACCAGGAGCGCTTCTTCAAGGAATTGCAGAACGCCATCGACTATCTCGACCATGCGCCGGCCGGCTTCTTCTCGGCGGGCCGCCGCGGCGAGATTTTCTACCTCAATGCGACGCTTGCCGAATGGCTCGGCATCGATCTCACCAAATTCCAGTCGGGATCGATGACGATCGCCGAACTGGTGGCCGGCGAGGGGCTGGCGCTGGTGCAGTCCGTCCAGGCGGAGCCGGGGCTGAAGAAGACCGAGGTGCTCGACCTCGACCTGCGCAAGTCGAACGGCCAGAGCCTGCCGGTGCGCATGATCCACCGGGTCTCCTCCATGCGCGACGGCGCGCCGGGCGAAAGCCGCACCATCGTTCTGGCGCGTGATGGCGATGACGAGAGCGACCAGTCGGCCTCGATCGCCGCCATGCGCTTCACGCGCTTCTTCAACAACACGCCGATGGCGATCGCCTCCGTCGACGGCGACGGCAAGATCCTGCGCACCAACGCGCCGTTCCTGAAGCTCTTTTCCGGCGTCGTCTCGCGCGACGATATCGACCGCGGCGTCAAGCTCGAGACGATCGTGCACGAGACGGACCGGCTGCGCATGCAGGCAGCACTCGATGCGGCCGGCGACCGGCAGGGCGACATCGCGCCGCTCGATTCGCTGCATCCGGGCGACGACACGCGCCATTTCCGCTTCTACGTGAACGCCGTCATCGACCAGAGCGACCAGGCGCCGGAAGAGGCGGCCATCGTCTACGCCGTCGAGATCACCGAGCAGAAGGCGCTCGAGACGCAGATGGCGCAGACCCAGAAGATGAATGCGGTCGGCACGCTCGCCGGCGGCATCGCGCACGACTTCAACAACGTGCTGACGGCGATCCTGCTTTCTTCCGACCACCTGCTTCTGTCCGCCCGCCCGGCCGATGCGAGCTTTGCCGACCTGATGGAGATCAAGCGCAACGCCAACCGCGCCGCGGTGCTCGTTCGCCAGTTGCTCGCGTTCTCGCGCAAGCAGACGATGCGGCCGACGGTTCTCAACATGACGGATGTCATCGGCGACCTGCGCATGCTCGTCGACCGCATGACCGGAACGAACGTCAAGATCGAGGTCGAATATGGCCGCGACCTCTGGGCGGTGAAGACCGATCTCGGCCAGTTCGAGCAGGTGCTGATCAATCTCGCCGTCAATGCGCGCGATGCCATGCCTGATGGCGGCGCGCTCACCTTCCGCACCCGCAACCTGCCGGCGGAAGAGGCGGCGGCGCTGAACTACCGCGAACTGCCCGAGGGCGACTATGTCCAGGTCGAGGTGATCGACCAGGGAACGGGCATTCCGCCTGAGATCATCGACAAGATCTTCGAGCCCTTCTTCACCACCAAGGAAGTCGGCAAGGGCACCGGTCTCGGCCTTTCCATGGTCTATGGCATCGTCAAGCAGTCGGGCGGCTACATCTACCTCGATTCGGAAGTCGGTCGCGGCACGACCTTCCGCATCCTGATACCGCGCCATATCGAGGAGATCGCGCCCGTCACGCTGGAAGCGGTGCCGGAGAAGACCTCCGATGGCGGCGCGATGTCGTCCTCCATGGTCGATACGATGGCCAAGGAGCCGCGCGACCTGACCGGCGGTTCGGCCGTGGTCCTGCTCGTCGAGGACGAGGAGGCGGTGCGGCGCGGCGGCAAGCGCATGCTGGAGACGCGCGGTTATACCGTGCACGAGGCGGGCTCGGGCGTCGAAGCGCTCGACATCATGGAAGAACTGCAGGGCGCCGTCGATATCGTCGTGTCCGACGTCGTGATGCCGGAGATGGACGGTCCGACGCTGCTGCGCGAGTTGCGCAAGACCTATCCGGACATGAAGTTCATCTTCGTCTCCGGCTATGCCGAGGACGCCTTTGCCCGCAACCTGCCGGCCGACGCGAAATTCGGCTTCCTGCCGAAACCCTTTTCCCTGAAGCAACTGGCCGAGGCCGTGCGCGAGATGCTCGACGCGTGAGCGGATCGCCTGCCGGTCAGGATGCCGGCGTTGTCCCGCGGCCCGAAATCGAGATCGGGTTGCCATCCGGGTCGCGCGCATTGGCGAAGCCGTAGCCGTCGGTGGCGTGGACCGGGCCGAAGATCAGGCCCTTGTCGGCGCTTGCCGCGCAAAAGGTCTGGATATCTCCGACCGTAAAGACGAGCTTGACCTGAGACTGGCCGCGCCGCTGCGATTTGGCGGCAAGATGCACCATCAGGTTCGCGCCCCCTCCGGGATGAACGAGTTCGACGATCCTGTCGCCCGCCTGTCGGACGGCCGCGAAACCGAAATGCGTCTCGTAGAAGCGCACCGTCGCCTCGACGTCGCGCGCATAGAGAAGGATCCGGTTCAGCGTCATGACATCCTCCGGCCGGGCGCGGCAGCGCGTTGGTCAGGCGGCCAGCGCCACGGCGATTTCGGCGGCGAGGCGGGCGTTGTTCTCGACGAGCGCGATATTGGTTTTCAGGCTGCGGCCGTCTGTCAGGCGGAACAGGCTGTCGAGCAGGTATGGCGTGACCGCCTTGCCGGCGATCTCGTCGCGCTCGGCATTGTCGAGTGCGCGGCGGATGTAGATTTCCATCTCCTCGCGCGGAATCTCGGCCTCTTCCGGCACCGGATTGGCGACGAGCATGCCGCCGTCGACGCCGAGCTGGTCGCGCACCTCCTGGAAATGGGCGATCGCCGCCGGGCTGTTCAGCATCAGCGGACTGGCGAGGCCGGAATCGCGCGACCAGAAGGCCGGGAAGGCGAGGCTGTCGTAGGTGACGACAGGCACGCCGCGGGTCTCCAGCACCTCCAGCGTCTTCGGGATGTCGAGGATCGCCTTGGCACCGGCGCAGACGACGATGACGGAGGTGCGTGACAGCTCGTCGAGATCGGCCGAGATGTCGAAACTCTCCTCGGCCTTGCGATGCACGCCGCCGATGCCGCCGGTGGCGAAGACCCGGATGCCGGCGCGCGCGGCCGCGATCATGGTTGCGGCGACCGTCGTCGCGCCGGTGCGCCGTTCGGCAATCGCAAAGGCGAGGTCGGCGCGCGAGAGCTTCATGGCGCCCTCGACTTTCGCCAGCGCCTCGAGCTCAGCCCGTTCAAGCCCGATATGCAGCACGCCCTCGATGACCGCGATCGTCGCCGGCACGGCGCCCTCGCTGCGGATGATCGCCTCGACGCTTTGCGCCATCTCCAGATTGCCGGGATAGGGCATGCCGTGGGTGATGATCGTCGATTCGAGCGCGACGACCGGCGCGCCGCGGGCCTTGGCGGCCGCCACCTCGTCCGAATAGGCCATCGGCAGGAAGGGGGAGGCGGGTCGGGTCATGCGTCTGTCCTTTTTGGGCCGCGCTGTGCAGCGG
>CAMPIK010000244.1 GCA_946886325.1 uncultured Shinella sp. | reverse complement strand
TGCCGGAAGGTCAGGGACTTGCGGCCCGACATCGCCTTCGGCGCCGACATGATTGCCGGTTTCCCGACGGAAACCGAGGAAATGTTCGACAATGCCGCAAGCCTTGCAGCCGAATGCGGCATCGCCCAGCTTCACGTCTTTCCCTATAGCCCGCGTCCGGGAACGCCAGCCGCCCGCATGCCGCAGCTGGACCGGGCGCTGGTCAAGGAACGCGCGGCGCGGCTGCGCGCCACTGGACAATCGCTCTACGAGACCCATCTCGACCGCATGGTCGGCAGCCGGCAAAAAATCCTCGTCGAGAGGAACGGCTTTGCCCATACGGAAAACTTCACGCTCGCCGATGCCGCCGGCCTGACGCCCGGCGATCTTGTTCCGGTCACGGTCGCCGGACACAATGGCAGACACCTCATCCTGCAACGGGACCTCCCCTCCCCGCGCGATACCCGGAACTGACGCATGGCCCTCGGCTTCATCAAGAAGATGTTCTCCTTCGGCAAGGACACGACGCCAGCGCCAACGCCCGAGGCGGAGCCGACGGCTGCGCAAGAAGGACTGGTCCCGGACGAACAGCGTGCGGCGCCGGCCGAAACCGAAACCGTCGATGAGCCTGCACTCGATCCCCTGCTTGAGGAAGCCGAGGCCGCCAATCCCGGTCCGGCAACCGCACCTGTGGAAGACGACGAACCGGACATCTATCCGCTGCCGCACGCACCGGACCTGCCATTGGCAGAAGACCCCGTTATCGAGCCGGAAGTCGAGACGGCGGCCGGCCCCTCCGGTGACGATGTCACAGATGGCGTCGTCGAGTTGGACAATAACACCCCGGAGATTGCGGCAGACATTGATGAGCCGGCTTCCGTTGAAGTCGAGGCAACGGCCGAAGGCGAGACGGATACCCCGACTTACATCGCTCACTCCGAACCTGTCGAAGAGGCCGATCTGCCTCGTGACGAACAGACTGCAGAAGCGCCAGACGCTGCGGAATCGAAGTCGCCTGCCCTGCCCAAAGGCTTCGCCGCGACCGACCGTCGCAAGGCGGAAGAGCCTGTGCCGGTTTCCGCTGCCCCGAAACGCACCTGGTTCCAGCGCCTGCGCGACGGCTTGTCGCGCACCTCCTCGCAGCTCACCGGCCAGATCGCCAGCCTCTTCACCAAGCGCAAGCTCGACGACGACACGTTGCAGGATCTGGAGGATCTGCTGATCCAGGCCGATCTCGGCGTCGAGACGGCGCTCAGGATCACCGACGCGCTGGCCGCGGAGCGCTACGGCAAGGACGTGAGCGGTTCCGACGTGTCGCGCATCATGGCGGGCGAGATCACCAAGGTTCTGGCGCCCGTCGCCAAGCCGCTCGAACTGGACCTCAGCCACAAGCCGCATGTCATCCTTGTCGTCGGCGTCAACGGCACCGGCAAGACGACGACCATCGGCAAGCTTGCCGCAAAACTGTCGGGCGCCGGCCTCAAGGTGATGATGGCGGCAGGCGACACGTTTCGCGCCGCCGCGATCGAGCAGCTCCGCATCTGGGCGGAGCGCACCGGCTCCGACATCGTCGCGACGAAGCTCGGCGCAGACGCGGCCGGGCTCGCCTACGAGGCCTTTGAAAAGGCGCGCGAGAAGAAGAGCGACGTGCTGATCATCGATACGGCCGGCCGGCTGCAGAACAAGGCCGAGCTGATGGCGGAGCTGGAAAAGATCGTGCGCGTGCTCGGCAAGCTCGATCCGGACGCGCCGCACACCGTGCTCCAGACGCTGGATGCGACGACCGGGCAGAACGCCATGAACCAGGTCGAAATCTTCCGCAATGTCGCCGGCGTCAGCGGCTTGATCATGACGAAGCTGGACGGTACGGCACGCGGCGGTATTCTTGTCGCCATTGCCGCCAAGCACAAGCTGCCGGTCTATTTCATCGGCGTCGGCGAAGGGGTGGACGATCTCGAACCCTTCGAGGCCAAGGATTTCGCGCAAGCGATCGCAGGAGTTCCCGAATGAGCAACGAAGCCCTCGACAAGCCGGTGCCGGCGGAAGAAGCGAAGATTTCGCCGGTCCTCAAGCTCGTGCTCGAGCTCGGACCGCTCGTCGTCTTCTTCTTCGCCAATTCGCGTGGCGAATGGCTGGCGGCGCAGTTTCCGGTTCTGGCCGAGCTCGGCGGGCCGATCTTCATCGCGACCGGCCTCTTCATGGCCGCGACCGCGATAGCGCTGACGGCCTCCTGGATCCTGACGCGCACCCTGCCGATGATGCCGCTGATCTCCGGCGTCGTCGTCTTCGTCTTCGGCGCGCTGACGCTCTGGCTGCAGAACGACACCTTCATCAAGATGAAGCCGACGATCGTCAATACGATGTTCGGCGCGATCCTGCTCGGCGGTCTCTTTTTCGGAAAATCCCTGCTCGGCTACGTGTTCAACGCCGCCTTCAAGCTGACGGACGAAGGCTGGCGCCAGCTCACCATCCGCTGGGGCGTGTTCTTCCTGTTTCTGGCCGTGCTCAACGAAGTGGTCTGGCGGAATTTCTCGACGGATTTCTGGGTGGCCTTCAAGGTCTGGGGCACGATGCCGATCACCATCCTCTTCACGCTCCTCCAGATGCCGCTGATCATGAAGCATTCGGCCGAACCGGAAGACGGCAAGGCGCCCTGATCGGCGCTTTCGTAACGAAATCTCAGGAGGCCGGCGTGGCGGCCAGCGCCTTTTCGATCGCCGGATAGAGCCCTTCCTTCAGGCTCTTCTCGTCGAAGGGCCCGACCTTCTTGTAGAGGATCGTGCCGTCAGCCCCGACGAGATAGGATTCGGGGATGCCGTAGACGCCCCAGTCGATCGCCATCTTGCCGTTCGGATCGAGGCCGATCTCCGAGAAGGGATTGCCGAGTTCGCCGAGGAAGCGCAGCGCGTTTTCGTTGCCGTCCTTGTAGTTGACGCCGACGACGGAAAGGCGCGGATCCTTCGACAGTGCCATGATGACCGGATGCTCCTGCCGGCACGGCACGCACCAGGACGCCCAGAAATTGACGAGGGTCAGCTTGCCCTGGCCCGATTGCGCGGTGATCGGCGGCATGGGTTCATCGCCGAGCTTTGCCCCTTCGAGCGGCGCAAGATCGCGGAACGGCGCCTTCGTCCCGATCAGGGCCGAGGGGATTTCGGAAATGTTGCGACCCGAATGAAGCTGGCTCCAGAAGATCGCGGCGAGCGCCGCAAAGATGATGAGCGGCAGCAGCGCCAGCCCGAGCCGCATCCGAAGGCCCGGCGCGCGCGGTTCGCCATCGGTCGCCTGACTCACGGGGTCTCTCCTGCCGAGCGCCGGCGAATGCCGGCGGCTTCCAGCCGCGCCAGTTCCGATCGGCGCGCCCGGCCATCGAGCGCCACCCAGGCAACCAGCCCGACGGTGACGGCCGCCGCCGCGGCATAGGATGCGACCACATAGAACAGATGGCTCATGCCGCACCTCCCTGCCCGGCCTGACGTGCCGCCAGCCGGCGCAGCACGGCAACGCGGCGGCGCAGGATCTCGTTGCGCATGGCGAGGATATGCAGCGTGAAGAAGAACAGCGTGAAGGCGATCGCCATGACGAGGAGCGGGCGCAGGAACTCGCCGTCGATCGTCGGCCCGTCCATGCGGATGACGCTTGCCGGCTGGTGCAGCGTGTTCCACCAGTCGACGGAGAACTTGATGATCGGGATGTTGACGAAGCCGACGAGGATGAGGATGGCGCTGACCTTTGCCGCGCGCGTCGGGTCGTCCATGGCGCGGTTCAGCGCCATCAGGCCGAGATACATCAGGAACAGCACGAAGACGGAGGTGAGCCGCGCATCCCACACCCACCAGGTGCCCCACATCGGCTTGCCCCAGAGCGAGCCGGTGACAAGCGCCAGAAGCGTGAAGCAGGCGCCGATGGGTGCGGCGGCCTTGGCCGCGACGTCGGCGAGCGGATGGCGCCAGACGAGCGTGCCGAGTGCGGCGATAGCCATCACCGTATAACACATCATCGACAGCCAGGCGGCCGGCACATGCACATACATGATGCGCACCGTCTCGCCCTGCTGGTAGTCACCGACGCTCGTGAAGGCCAGGTAAAGGCCGACGGCAAAGAGCATCGCCGAAAGCCCCGCCATCCACGGCCAGACCACATCGGTCAGGGCCAGGAACCGGGTCGGGTTGGCGAGATCGCTGAACTTTCGGATCGACAGGCTCTGTTCGCTCATGATGGTTCTTTAACGTGTCCGGCCGTCCGCTTCAATTGATCGGCATCAATCACATTTGCGTCAGTCGCCGGAGGCGCGCAATGCCGCAGCCGCCGCTACCGGGCCGATGACGGCGAAGAACAGCGTCAGCGCGATCAGGATGAGGAAGGGCGGCAGGAAGGGCGCCGGGTCCTGGATCGCCGCATAGACCGCGCTGACCCCGAAGATCAGCACCGGGATGGCAAGCGGCAGCACGAGGATCGAGACGAGCAACCCGCCGCGCGGGAGCGCCACGGCGACGGCGGCACCCGCCGCGCCGATGAAGGTGATCGCCGGGGTGCCGGCCAGGAGCGTCAGCATCGTCGCGCCGATCGCCACCTCGTCCATGTTCATGAAGAGGCCGAGCAACGGGGATGCGATGACGAGCGGCAGGCCGGTCGCCAGCCAGTGCGCGACGCATTTGACAAGCACGATCAGCACCAGCGGCGTCTCCTGCATCAGCATGAGGTCGAGCGACCCGTCCTCCCGTTCGGCCTGGAACAGCCGGTCGAGGCCGAGCAGCGACGCAAGCAACGCGCCGATCCAGAGGATTGCGGGGCCGATGCGGGCGAGCAGGTTGAGGTCGGGGCCGACGCCGAAGGGAATGACGGCGACGACCGTCATGAAGAACAGCACGCCGATCATCGCACCGCCGCCCGCGCGCACGGAGAGTTTGAGGTCTCGGAGCAGGAGGGCGGTCATGTCGATGCTCCGGTGCGTGGAGGGCGTGAAGACCCCTCCCCAACCCC
>CAMPIK010000243.1 GCA_946886325.1 uncultured Shinella sp. | reverse complement strand
CCTTTGCCTCCGGCGGTTCGGCCGGCTACGACCACAAGAAGATGGGCATCACCGCCCGCGGCGCCTGGGAAACCGTCAAGCGGCATTTCCGCGAGATGGACATCGACATCCAGACGACACCCTTCGAGGTGGTCGGCGTCGGCGACATGTCGGGCGACGTCTTCGGCAACGGCATGCTGCTGTCGCGCAAGATCCGGCTGATCGCCGCCTTCGACCACCGCGACATCTTCATCGATCCTTCGCCGGATACCGATCTCTCCTTTGCCGAGCGGCGGCGCATGTTCAACCTGCCGCGCTCGAGCTGGCAGGACTATGACCGGGCGGCGCTGTCGAAGGGCGGCATGATCATCCCGCGCACGGAAAAATCCGTGACGCTGACGCCCGAGGCCATGGCCGCGATCGGCATGGACCGGCAGAAGGCGACGCCCTTCGAGATCATGACGGCGATCCTGAAGGCGCCGGTCGACCTGCTCTGGTTCGGCGGCATCGGCACCTATATCCGCGCGCAGACTGAGACAGACGCGGAAGTCGGCGACCGGGCGAACGACGCGATCCGCATCCTGGCGGAGGACGTGCGCGCCAAGGTCATCGGCGAGGGCGCCAATCTCGGCGTGACGCAGAAAGGCCGCATCGCCTTCGGCCTCAAGGGCGGGCGCTGCAATTCCGACGCGATCGACAATTCGGCCGGTGTCAATTCCTCCGACGTCGAGGTCAACATCAAGATCGCGCTCGCCTCCGCCATGCGGGACGAACGGCTGACGCGGGCCAAGCGCAATGTCCTGCTCGCATCGATGACCGATGAAGTGGCCAGCCTCGTGCTTCGCAACAACTACCTGCAATCGCTGGCGATTTCACTGACTGAGCGGCAGGGACAGGCCAACCGCGCCGGCCTTGCGCGCCTGATGATCCGGCTTGAGGCCGCAGGCCAGCTCAACCGCAAGGTCGAGACGCTGCCGGACGACCAGACGATGGGCGAACGCTACCTGTCGGGCAAGCCGCTGACGCGCGCCGAAATCGGCGTTCTGCTCTCCTACGCGAAGATCGTGCTCTTCGACGATCTGCTGAAGAGCGATGTACCCGACGATCCCTACTTCGAACCGACGCTGACCGGCTATTTCCCCGGCAAGATGCAGCGCACCTATGCCGGCGACATCAAGGGGCATCGCCTGCGCCGCGAGATCGTGGCGACTTTGCTTGCCAACGAGGCGATCAATCGCGGCGGTCCTGACTTCGTCAACAACCTGACCGACGGCACCGGCTTCATCGCGGCGGACGCCGTGAAGGCGGCCGTCATCGCCCGCGACGGTTATGGCCTTGCACCGCTCTATGCCGCAGCTGACGCGCTCGACACTGTCGTGAGCGGCGCCGTGCAGAACGAACTCTATGCCGAAATCGGCCGCATATTCTCCAATGCCTCCGGCCTGCTGCTCAACACAGGCTCCACGACCGTGCCGACCGACACCGCGGTCCAGAAGCTGAGGCACGCCCTGAAGCAGCTTCGCCCGCATATGGAGGGGCTGATGCCAGCCGAGGCCGGCGACGAGGCCCGCCGCAAGGCCCATTATTTCGAGGACAAGGGCGTGCCGGCGGAACTGGCAGGTGAGGTTGCGGCACTGTCAGCCATGATCTTCGTTCCCGAAGTGATGCTGATCTCGGGCGCGACGGGCGACAACCTGCTGCGCACCGCCCAGACCTATGCGGCGATCAGCGAGCGGCTGAACATCGGTGGCCTGATGGCAGCCGCTGCCCGCGTGCCGACGACGGATCTCTACGAGTCGCTGGCGCTTTCCCGCAGCCTTGCCGACATCGCCAATGCGCGCCGCGGCCTGACGGTCTCGGTCCTCACGCGCAACAAGGGCGAGAAGAACCCCTTTGCCGCCTGGCAGGCCGGCGAGGGCGAACGCTTCTCCAAGGTGGCCGGCCGGCTATCGTCGCTGACCGAGACGGGCGAGGCGACGCTCGCCAAGATCTCGGTTGCCGCCGGCATGCTGAGCGACCTTGCGCAGGACAGGGCCAGGTGACAAGGTTCACCGTTCCGGACAGGCGATCCCGCTGTGCCGGCATGGTGATGGCCCGGAGACCCGATGACGCCCGATGCGAATGAGACGCCGGCGGTCCGCAAGCCCGGCATCAAGGGATGGATGCTGTTCGACTGGGCGGCACAACCCTTTTTCACCATCATCATCACGTTCATCTTCGGGCCCTATTTCGTCTCGCGCCTGACGGAGGACCATGCCGCGGGGCAGGCGGCGTGGAGCTATACGCTGGCCATCTCCGGCGTCGCCATCGCGCTGCTCTCGCCGGTCATGGGCTCGATCGCGGATGCGAGCGGCCCGCGAAAACCCTGGATTGCCGCCTTTGCGGCGGTGAAGATCGTTTCACTCGCGGCGCTCTGGTATGCGGAGCCCGGATCGAGCCTCGCTTTCGCCGTCACGATGGTCGTTCTTGCCTCGGTGGCGGCCGAGTTCTCGATCGTCTTCAACGATTCGATGATGCCGCGCCTCGTGCCGCCCGCCGATGCCGGACGTATCTCCAACCTCGCCTGGGGGCTCGGCTATCTCGGCGGCATGATCGTGCTGATCGCGGTCGTTGCCCTTCTTGCCGGAAATCCGGAAACCGGCAAAACGCTTCTCGGCATCGATCCGCTCTTCGGCCTCGACCCGGCCAAGGGGGAGGACGCGCGCATTACCGGACCGATTTCGGCGGTCTGGTATTTTGTCTTCATCCTGCCGATGTTCCTCTTCACGCCCGACCAGGCCCGGGGTCTCCCGATCGGGCGCGCCGTCAAAAGCGGCATCGCGGAACTCCGCAGTACGATCGGTGAACTCAAGCAACGTCGCGGCATCCTGCGGTTCCTCGTCGCGCGCATGATTTATCAGGATGGCGTCAACGGTCTGCTGGCGCTCGGCGGCACCTTCGCTGCCGGCATGTTCGCCTGGCAGACGGTGGAACTCGGCGTCTACGGCATCATTCTCAACGTCGTGGCGATCGGCGGCTGCCTCTATGCGAGCCGGCTCGACAGCCGGCTCGGGTCCAAGAGCGTCGTGGTGATCAGCCTCTTCTGCCTGACGGCCGCGACCTTCGGCATCATCTCCACCGGTCCAGGCTTCACCGCCTTCGGCCTCATTGCACTGCCCACGGCGGATTCGGGCGGGCTTTTCGGCACGGCGGCGGAGAAAGCCTATATCCTCTACGGCCTGCTGGTCGGCGTTGCCTTCGGCCCCGTCCAGGCATCCGCGCGCTCCTATCTCGCGCGCAGCGTCCATCCGGATGAGGCCGGGCGCTACTTCGGCCTCTATGCGCTCTCGGGCCGCGCTACGTCCTTTGCTGCGCCACTGTCTGTGGGGCTGGTGACGACTGCGACCGGCTCCGCGCGGCTCGGCATGGCAGCGCTCGTCGTCTTCCTGCTGGTCGGCCTGATCCTCTTGATCCGCACGCCCTATCCCGCAGACCGGCCGGTCTGAACGCAAAACGCTGCCGGATGAAGCCGGCAGCGCAATTGTTGAATCCGGCGAAGGATCGACCGGTCAGTGCCGGAAATGGCGCATGCCGGTGAAGACCATCGCGACGCTTGCTTCATCGGCGGCGGCAATCACCTCCGGATCGCGCATCGAACCGCCCGGCTGGATGACGGCGGTGGCGCCGGCTGCGATCGCCGACAGCAGGCCATCCGCAAAGGGAAGGAAGGCTTCCGAGGCGACGGCCGAGCCGCGCGTCAGCGGTTCAGCAAGGCCCATTGCCTTTGCAGCCTCCTCCGCCTTCAGCCCGGCGATGCGCGCGGAATCGACCCGACTCATCTGTCCGGCACCGATGCCCGCCGTCTGACCATCCTTGGCATAGACGACGGCGTTCGACTTGACGTGTTTTGCCACCTTGAAGGCGAATTTCATGTCCTCGAGCTCGCTCGGCGTCGGTGCGCGCTTCGTCACGACCTTGAGGTCGAGATCCTCGACCATGCCGTTGTCGCGCGTCTGGACGAGCAGCCCGCCGGCCACCGTCTTCGCCGAGATGCCCGGAACGCGCGGATCGGGAAGGGCGCCGGTGACGAGCAGCCGCAGGTTGGGCTTGCCGGCGATGACGGCGCGCGCCGCCGCATCAGCCTCCGGCGCGATGATGACCTCGGTAAAGAGCTTGACGATCTCTTCCGCCGTCTCGCCGTCGAGTGTCGTGTTCAGCGCAATGATGCCGCCGAAGGCCGAGACCGGGTCGCAGGCAAGCGCCCGCCGGTAGGCGTCCTTCAGCGTTGCGCCGACTGCGACACCGCAGGGATTGGCATGCTTGATGATCGCGCAGGCAGGGCCGTTTTCCGGCAGGAACTCGGCCACCAGTTCGAAGGCCGCATCCGTGTCGTTGATATTGTTGTAGGAAAGCTGCTTGCCCTGGATGAGCGTGGCGGTCGCGACCCCCGGCCGGTTCTCGCCGGTGACGTAGAAACCCGCCTTCTGGTGCGGGTTTTCGCCGTAGCGCATCTCTTCCTTCAGCACGCCGCCGACCGCGCGATGCTTCGGCATGGCGATGTCGAGCGCCTCGGCGAACCAGTTGGAGATCGCCGTATCGTAGGCCGCCGTACGGGCATAGGCCTTGGCGGCCATTTTCTGGCGGAAGGCGTAGCCGGTCGTGCCGTCGGCAAGTTCCTCGATCAGGGCCGCATAGTCGGCGGGATCGGTGATAACAGTCACATAGGCGTGGTTCTTCGCCGAAGCGCGGATCATTGCCGGGCCGCCGATGTCGATATTCTCGACCGTCGTCGGATAGTCGCCACCCTTGGCGCGAACATCCTCGAAAGGGTAGAGGTTGATGACGGCGAGATCGATGGCGCCGATCCCGTGCGCCTCCATTGCCGCAACATGCTCTGCATCGTCGCGGATCGCGAGCAGGCCGCCGTGTACGGACGGATGCAGCGTCTTGACCCGGCCGTCCATGATTTCCGGGAAGCCGGTGACGTCGGAGACGTCGGCGACGGCGATGC
>CAMPIK010000242.1 GCA_946886325.1 uncultured Shinella sp. | reverse complement strand
GCCGAGGATCATCATCCCCGTCGCCGCCGCTGGTACTGACGGACGATCTTCCAAAGGCATTCGATACCTAAAATGACAAAGCCCCGCCGATTTCGATCGGCGGGGCTTTGATTTGGACTTGCGTATCGCGGCAATCAGCGGCGAAGGCCGAACAGGTAGCCGACGAAGGCTGCGCCGAGCAGCGCGGTGAACGGGTTGGAAATAACCAGATCCTCCGCTTCGTCCCGGAGCGTCCTTGCCTGGGAAAGCGCAAGCTGCCCTGTTCCTTCCGCAACCAGCCCTGCCGAGACGCGAAGGTTGTGAAGTTCGGCTCTCAACGTCTCGAGCTGCTCGTTGACCGATACGTCGTTGTCTACGTCTACTGCCATATCCGCCTCCTTGCCCGCTGCACGCTCACTGCCACGCACCACGCCAAGCGACGGCTTGGCAGGGTTCTTGTCGTCAGCCATGGAAAATCTCCTGCATTGATGTCTACGGCAGGACAACTTCGCGGCGCGCGGTATGTTCCGCACCTCCCGCAATTCCTCCGGCAATGCCGGACTCAATAGGTCGCGCGCCCCCCGGAGAGGTCGAAGACGGCACCGGTGGTGAAGCTGTTTTCCGCCGACACCAGCCAGGCCACCATCGCGGCTGCCTCTTCCACGTCGAGGAAGCGCCCGCGCGGGATCTTGCCGCGCATGTATTCGATGAACTCGGGCGTCAACTGTTCGAGGATGCGGGTTTCGGCCGTCGCCGGCGTGATGCAGTTGACGGCGATGTCGAGGCCGGCGAGTTCCTTGCCGAGCGACTTGGTGAGGCCGATCACGGCCGCCTTGGACGCGGAATAGGCCGACGCGTTCGGATTGCCCTCCTTGCCGGCGATGGAGGCGATGTTGACGATGCGGCCGTAGCCCCGCGCCTTCATGCCCGGCACCACGGCGCGGCAGACGTGGAACGTGCCGTGCAGGTTGATGTCGATGATCTTCTTCCACATCGCGACGTCGTACTGGTCGAGGGGCGCTGCCGGCCCGGCGATGCCGGCGGAATTGACCACGATCGAGACCGGCCCGCCCCCGGCTTCCGACTGTTCGGCGGCCGCCGCGACCGCATCCCAGTCCGTGACGTCGACGGTGACGCTGCGGGCTGACGGACCGAGGGCCGCGACTGCCTTTTCGAGCAGCGGCCCGTCCATGTCCCAAAGCGTGACCGTGGCGCCCGAGGCGATCATGCGGCGCGCCATGGCGAAGCCGAGCCCTTGCGCGCCGCCGGTGATGACGGCGTGCCGGTCGCGAAGATCGATCTGGTTCATGTGAAATTCCCGATTGTTGGACTGGAGGAGCGCTATTCCTTCACCGCGCCCGTCATGGACGAGACGTAGTAGTCGACGAAGAAGGAATAGAGGATGACGACGGGCAGCGAGCCGAAGAGCGCGCCCGCCATCAGCGATCCCCACTCGAAGATGTCGCCGCGCACCAGTTCGGTCAGCACGCCGACGGGCACCGTCTTGTTCTCCGACGACTGGATGAAGGTGAGCGCGTAGATGAACTCGTTCCACGACAGGGTGAAGGCGAAGATGCCGGCGGAGATGAGGCCGGGCACGGCGAGCGGCAGGATGATCTTGACGAGGATCTGCCAGCGCGAGGCGCCGTCCACCAGCGCGCTTTCCTCAAGCTCGAAGGGGATCGAGCGGAAATAGCCCATCAAAAGCCAGGTGCAGAAGGGAATGAGGAAGGTCGGATAGGTGAAGATCAGCGCCAGCTTGGAATCGTAGATGCCGAACTTGAAGACGATGACGGCAAGCGGAATGAAGAGGATCGACGGCGGCACGAGATAGGCGAGGAAGATCAGCAGGCCGACCGGCCGCGAGCCGGTGAAGCGCACGCGCTCGATCGCATAGGCCGCGAAGACAGAGGCAGCGAGCGACAGCACGGTCGAGCCCACGGCCACCAGCATCGTGTTCCACAGCCATCCCGGATAGGAGGTCTCGAACAGCAGGTACTTGATGTGGTCGAGCGTCGGCGAGACCACCCAGAACGGGCTGTAGTTCTCGTAGTCGGTCAGCTGCGAATTCGGCTTCACCGCCGTGATCGCCATCCAGTAGAACGGGAAGAGCAGCACGAAGACGAAGACGGCCATCGGCAGGTAGACGAGGACGATGCGGCGCGGCAGGCGGTTGAGATAGCTCATGCCCTCCTGGTTGTCGGTGAGAACGTCGGCCGGAATCTTGCTGGTCGTGGTCATATCGTTCTCCCGATCAATCCTGGCCGCCCTGCTGCCATTTGCGGCGTTGCAGGCCGAAGAAGCTGAACATGATGGCGGCGAGCAGGAAGGGGATCATGGCAACGGCGATCGCCGCCCCCTCGCCGAGCTGCCCGCCCGGAATGCCGCGCTGGAAGGACAGCGTCGCCATCAGGTGCGTCGCGTTCACCGGCCCGCCCTTGGTCAGCACGTAGATGAGCTGGAAATCGGTGAAGGTGAAGAGCACCGAGAAGGTCATGACGACGGCGATGATCGGCGTCAGCATCGGCAGCGTCACATAGCGGAAGCGCTGCCAGCTCGTCGCGCCGTCGAGCGAGGCGGCTTCCTGAAGCGACGCCGGAATGGTCTGGAGACCGGCGAGCAGGGAGATCGCGACGAAGGGAATGCCGCGCCAGACATTGGCCGCGATCACCGAGGCACGCGCATTGTTGGGATCGCCGAGAAAGTTGATCGGCGCATCGATGATGCCGAGTTCCATCAGCGACCAGGAAACGATCGAGAACTGGGCATCGTAGATCCACCAGAAGGCGAGCGCCGAGAGCACCGTCGGCACGACCCAGGGGAGCAGCACGATGGCGCGGAAAAAGGATTTGTAGGGCAGGTTCTCGTTGAGCAGCAGCGCCAGCCAGAGCCCCAGGCCGAACTTCAGCACCGAGGCGACGAAGGTGTAGAGCAGCGTGTTGTAGACCGAGAGCCAGAACACCCTGTCCCCCGTCAGGAACATATAGTTTTCCAGCCCGATGAAGACGCCGTCGCGGCCGATGCGCGTATCGGTGAAACCGAGCCAGACGCCGAGGCCGAGCGGATAGGTCAGGAAGCAGATGAGAAACACCGCTGCCGGCAGCATGAACAGGAAGCCGAGCATGTTGTTGTTCTGCATGAGCGAGGCCAAAGGCGACCTTGGCTTGCCGGGCGAAACGGTGGACATCGGGCAACTCCGCAACGTCGAAGGAGGTGGACGGCACCGGCGGAAGACCCCGCCGGTGCCTGCGTGCGATCGCGTCAGACGCGGTAGTAGCGGTTGGCGCGGCGCTCGGCCTCGATGGCCGCATCTTCCGGCGTTGCCTGGCCCGTGACCGCGGAGGCGAACATGTCGACCAGCACATAGTCGGCCATGACGCCGGCAGACGCATAGCCGAGCGGACCGGCATAGCCGTTCGGGCGCAGCGTTTCCGAGGCGCGCGCATAGGGCGCGTGGATCGGATCGGAGGTCCAGACCGGGTTCGAGGCGAAGGCCTTGAGCGGCTGGCAGCAATAGGCGCTCGACCCTTCGATCCAGGCGTTCATCTGCTCGGCTTCCATCATGAACTTGATGTAGGCCTTGGCCGCTTCCGGATAGGGCGTGTGGCTGAAGAGCAGCAGCGAACTCGTCTGGTGCAGTTCCACGCTTTCGCCGACCGGGCCGATCGGGAAGTTGGTGGTGCGCAGATCGGCCATCATCTCGGCCTTTTCCGGGTCCTTCTTCAGCGCATAGTAGAGCGAGACGCCGTTTGCCGTCAGCGACACCTGGCCGGCCACGAAGGCGCGGTTGTTGTTGATGTCCTGCCAGCTTTCCGTGCCCGGAATGAAGGTCTCGTAGAGTGCCTTGGCGTAGTTGATCGCCTTGATCGTCTCGGGGCTGTTGATGACCACCTTGCCGCCTTCGTCGACCATCTTGCCGCCATGGCTCCAGAGCAGCCAATGGGCGTAGTTGTTGCCGTCGCCGACGGCCTTGCCGTGCGGGAAGCCGGCGGGCGTGCCCTTGGCCTTCATCGCCTTGCAGAGCTCCAGGAAGCCGTCCGTATCCTTCGGGAACTCGCTGAAGCCGGCCGCCTTCATGTGGCTGTCGCGGTAGCAGATGGCGTTGCCGATCGCCGTCAGCGGCATGGCGATGAACTTGTCGCCGCGCGACGCATAGCCCTTCACGCCGTCATACCAGCCGCCATATTTGCCGCCGAGATAGTTGGCGAGTTCCGTCATGTCGACGAGCTTGTCGGGATACTGGTGCGCATCATCGAACCAGCACATGACCATATCGGGACCCGAGCCGACATTCGCGGCGACTGCCGACTTCGGCCGGATGTCTTCCCAGCTTTCCTTGTCGATGCGCACTTCGACGCCCGTCGCGTCGGTGAACTTCTTGGTGTTGGCGAGCCAGGCGTCCTCGTCGCCCTGGACGAAGGGCGTCCAGCGCAGCAGGCGCAGGCTGGCGCCTTCCTCGGGCGTATAGGTCGGCTCGGCCGCCTGGGCGAAGCCCGGACGGATGCCGAGGGGCGAAAGGCCGGCAAGGCCCGCCGCGGCGGCAGATGCTGCAAGGAAATCGCGTCTCTTGAATGTCATAATCAATCCTCCTGAAAAATGCGGGAGACTTCTTTTCCCGCAACCGCCATCCCGCTTGGGCGGATGCTTCGGCAATTGGCACCCGGTGTTTGCCGGGAACCGCCGCGCCGGCGACCGTGACGAAAGGCTCCTCTTCCCTCCGCCGCGCCCGTCCGCGAGGTATTCAGTCGGTAAGCCGGCGTCCGGTCTCCACGTCGAAGAGGTGGATATGCCCGGCATCGATCGAGATGTGGATCTTTTCGCCGGGCTTCGCCGTCACGCGTTCGCGGAAGACGCAGGTGACATCCGTTCCGCCGAAGCGCACGATCATCTGCGTCTCGTATCCCGTTGGTTCAATCACCACGACCTCGGCCGGCAGGCCGTTCGGATCGAGCGCCATATATTCCGGACGAAGCCCATAGATCAGGTCGCGACCCTTGCCGGATTCCGGCACGCGCGCCACCGGCAGAGCCGTACCGTCCGAGGC
>CAMPIK010000241.1 GCA_946886325.1 uncultured Shinella sp. | reverse complement strand
GTACATAGGCCTGAATCGACTTCAGGCATTCCTGCAATTCGCTGGTGAAACCCATGATGTTGACGAGGGGCGCGCGCAGGTCGTGCGTCACGATATAGGCGAAACGCTGGATCTCCTGGTTGGCGCGGATCAGTTCCTCGGTGCGCTCCTGGACCCGGTGCTCGAGGCCGGCATTCAGCGATTCCACTTCGCGCCGGGCCGCCACGAGTTCCCTCAGATGCTTGACCACGATGGCAATCGCGCCGCTCAGCACCGCGACGATGGCGATCGCGCCGACGACGGTCGTCCATTGCAGGGCATTGGCGAAGCTCAGCGTGTCATTGACACCCTCGCTGAGCCGCCGGTCCGCGTCGGTGATGATATCGCCGATCGCCGTGCGAATGGCGTCCATGATCTCCCGGCCGCGATCGGTGCGAACGATGGCGGCCGCTTCTGCGATATTGCCCGCCTGTACGAGGCTCACCGTTTCGCGCAGTTCCGACAGTTTGGCGGCCACGAGGCGGTCAAGCTCGGGCAGCCGTGACGCATATTCGGGAAAGGGCTGCGCGGCCTCCGCGAGTTCACGCTGCCGTTCGGCAAGCGTCGAAAGGGCCGCCTCGTAAGGCTCCAGGAAGGGAGTCTCCTGCGTGATAACATAGCCGCGCTGGCCGGTTTCGGCATCCTGCAGAGCCGCAAGCAGGTCGGCCGAGGCGCTGCGTACCGTGCGAACCTCGATCAACTCGCCGAAATAGCTCTGGACGGAGGTCACCAGCCAGAGCGAGGTCGCGACGATGCCGAGAAGCGCCAGCATGCCGACCAGCAGCAGCGCGATCGTCGACCGCACAAAAACTGCATTGGATATCGGCATTGCTTTCTCCGTTCCGCGCAACGTCAGGCGCTTGTTCATGCATTACAAAACAATGGGCAACGCAACAACCCGCGCATTCTTGCATGGGCGCCACCCGACGATCCGGTGTCTTTTCAGATGCCAAGCCTGCGGCGACCGGATGCGCGCTCGGCATAGAGGACGATGAAGCCGGCGGCGAAGATCAGAAGCGCGCCGGCCGCGACATGGCCTGCCGGGACATCGCCCCAGATCGCAAAGCCGAGCACGAAGGCCCAGATCAGCGAGGAATATTCGAACGGCGCCAGGACCGAAACCTCGGTGCGGCGCATGCCCTCGAAGAGCGCATATTGCGCCATTCCGGCAAGGACCCCGGTTGCCGCCATCAGGAGCAGGTCGGGGAACGCCAGCGCCGTCCAGACGAAGGGCATGGCCGCGCCGGTGAAGAGGATGAAGAAGCCGCTGGAGATCAGCATCTGGGTCAGCGTCGTTTCCTGCAGGGCGGTCTTGCGCAGGAGCACGGACGAGATCGCCCAGAACGTCGCCGCCAGCAGGGCGAGACAGACGGGCAGCGACACGGCCATCCCGGTGCCGATGACGTTGCAGGCGACGACGACGCCGATGAAGCCGGTGATCACCGCCAGCCAGCGGCCGACCGAGACCACTTCGCCGAGAACAGGCACCGCCAGCAGCGTCATGATGACCGGCGAGGCGTAATAAAGCGTCGTCAGTTCGGCAAGGCCGAGATCGCGGGCGGCCGTGTAATAACAGAGCCAGGCCGAGAGCAGCAGCAGGTTGCGCAGGATCATCGGCTTCATGACGGGCGAGACCAGCGCCCTGCGGGCAAGGGGCGCGCGGCCGATCGCGAGACAGATGGCGAAGATCGTGACGCTGCGCACGAACAGGATCTGCAATACCGGCAGAGCCGCCACCAGCCATTTCACCGATGCGTCCTGCACCGTGAAAAGGAAATAGGCGAGGCTCGTCAGCAATATGCCCGACAGGACGGTCTTGTGCACGCGGAGAACTCCCGACGCAAACCGCGCCAGCATTCTCGATAGCGCGCCGCCGGCAGAAGGAAAAGGGCTCGATCGATCTGCCGGCACAACTCCACCCGGAATGTCCGTGTGCCAACGAATTATTCCGGCCGCACCTCCCCTGTTCCTTCCGAAACAGCGCGCCACCGCGGATTTTGAGAGAGTGGCTTCACCGGACGAGAGAACATCGTCCTGCAACGAACCAGAGGAGAATATCACATGCGCAAGTTCATCATCTCCGCCGTCGTCGCCACCGTCGCGGCTGTTTCCTTCGCCGCTCCGTCCCAGGCCGGCGGCTTCTCGATCGGCTTCGGCTTCGGCCACGGCCATGGCTGGAAGGGTCATCACGGCGGCTACGTCACCGTCTATGACGGCTACGGCCACTGCTTCTGGAAGAAGGTCCGCCGCTACAACAAGTGGGGCCACCTGGTGATCAAGCGGGTCCGCGTCTGCCGCTGATCGCCACTCCTCACAAAATCATCGAAACCCGGATGACCGCTCATCCGGGTTTCCTGCCGTTTGCCGGGCAGCAACGCCACATCAGGACCGACCCAACATTGGGCGTGCAATGCGAAGAGCCGCGGTATAAGAGATTGTGACAACACCTCGCCCGGTCGATCGGCCGTCGCTTTCGTCCGCAGCCTTTCCGCAAAATGTCGCCGCGACCGGCGTCGGCTGCTGTCGGCCGTTCGAGAAAAGACGCGCCCTCGGACCGTTCCCGCCCGGAGGTTTCAGGCACTTTCAGGCCATGAGCATGGATTCGAAGCGAACAGGCTACATCTTCACCCTTCTGGCAATCGTGATCTTCTCGCTGCAGGACGGTATCTCCAAGCATCTGGGAACGAGCTATCCGCCAGTCTTCATCGGAATGCTGCGGTTCTGGGGCTTTGCGGTCTTTGCCGTGGCACTTGCCGCGCGCTCGGAAGGCGGGTTGCGGGCGGCGGCGGCAACACGAAGGCCCGTGCTGCAGATGCTGCGCGGCGTGATGCTCGGCGTGCAGATCGTCATCGTCATCACCGCCTTCACCACCGTCGGCCTCGCCCAGTCGCAGGCGATCCTCGCGGCGACACCGATCTTCGTCGCGCTTCTGTCCATGCCCCTTCTCGGCGAACGCGTCGGCTGGCGGCGCTGGAGCGCGATCACGGTCGGCCTCGTCGGCGTGCTCATCATCATCGCACCCTGGAACGCCGAATTCGGTATCGGCATCCTGCTGCCGCTGACGGGTGCTGCCCTGTTCTCGCTCTATGTCATCGCCACCCGGCTCGTCGGCCGCGAGGACGGCGCCTCGACCAGCTTTTTCTATATCGGGGTCGGCGGTGCGCTGGCGCTGACGCTCGCCGGTCCGTTCTTCTGGACGCCGATGGCCTGGGAGGACTGGATCTGGATGGCGCTTTTGTGCGTCACCGGCATGTCGAGCCACTATTTCCTGATCCGCGCCTACGATATTCTGGATGCGGCCGCGGTGCAGCCGCTCACCTACCTGCAACTCGTCCTCGCCGCCATCATGGGCGTTACCGTCTTCGGCGAAACGCTGTCGATCAACATGATCGCCGGCTCGCTGATCGTCGTCGGCGCCGGCCTCTTCACCCTCTGGCGCGAAAACGTTGTCGCACGGCGAGAGGGCGGCAGTTGAAGAAGAGAACAGGAGAGGATTATATTCCTTTTTTCTTTACTCCTGCCACACCCTTCGCTATGCTCCCGGCAATCGGACCGGCCTGCCCCGGTCCGCGACCAGGCAGGATGCGCGAAGATGTTTTCCCATGACAGGATCTGGGCGGCGATCGACGCCCTTGCCGAGCGCCACCGGTTGTCGCCATCAGGCCTTGCCCGCAGGGCGGGACTGGACCCGACATCGTTCAACAAATCGAAGCGTCTCGGCACGGACGGGCGACAGCGCTGGCCCTCGACGGAATCGATCGCCAAGGTGCTCGATGCGACCGGCGCGACGATCGACGAATTCATCGGCCTGCAGGCGCCGGATGCGCGCAATGCCGGCCTGCCCCAGGGCGCTTTCCCGCCGCAGACCGGCACGATCCCGCTGCTCGGCTTCGCCCAGGCCGGCGCCGGCGGCTTCTTCGACGATGGCGGCTTTCCGGCCGGACAGGGCTGGGACGTCGTCGAGTTCCCGGCTTCGCCCGAGCGCAAGCAGGGCGTCTATGCCCTTGAAGTGCAAGGCGACAGCATGATGCCGCTCTATCGCGACGGCGACGTGCTGATCGTCGAGCCGGGCGCGCAGGTGCGGCGTGGCGACCGGGTCGTGGTCAAGACGCGCGAAGGTGAGGTGATGGCGAAGGTGCTGCATCGCCAGAGCCCCCGGTCGATCGACCTCTTGTCGCTCAACCCTGACCATCCGAACCGCAGCTTCGAGATGGAGGAGATCGACTGGATCGCCCGCATCATCTGGGCAAGCCAGTGAGAGGGCCAGTGGGCGGGGAGACGACGATGGCGACTCCGGACAGGATATCCGCGCTCAAGGGAACCGTCGGCGCCATGCTCTGCCTCGCCCTGACGGCCGGCATCTTCATCGCCGGCGACGCCACGATCCGCGACCGGGAGGCGTCGGTCGGAAGCGATTTCACGCTGGAGGTTCCCGACGCCGACCTGGTGCCGGACGTTCTGCCCGAGGAAGGGCCGGAGACCGGAGCGGAGGAGGATATTCCCAGCAACAGCGATGCCGACGGCGCGGCGACCCTGTCGGATACCCTACCCAATGGCGAAACGGCCGGGGACGGTGCTACGGCAACGCCGATCTCGACGATGCCGCTTGCCCGGCCGATCGTGCTGGCAGCCGGGCGGCTGAGCTTCTCCGGCAGCGTCGTGGAACTGGACGGCATCGAGCCGGTCGCGATCGAACGGAAATGCAAGACGGCATCCGGCGAGGCCTGGCCCTGCGGCCGCATGGCGCGCACGGCCTTTGCCAACTATGTGCGCGGACGGACGGTCGAATGCACCGTTCCGGGACGGACCTGGTCCGGGACAGTCCATGCACGCTGCACGCTTGGTGGCACCGACCTCTCGCAGTGGCTTGCGGACAATGGCTGGGCCGAGGCATCAAGCGGATCCGGCCTCGAAGACGCTGCCGGGCAGGCCCGCGCGGCGGGGCGCGGTCTCTACGGACAGGACCTGCGGCGGCGCAGACCCGTCGTCCTTCCCGATACGACGA
>CAMPIK010000240.1 GCA_946886325.1 uncultured Shinella sp. | reverse complement strand
AATATCGAATTCGAAGAAGGCCAGAACGTGATAGAGGACCGGAACGACGATGATGCCGCCGCCTACACAGAGAAGGCCGGCAAGGAAGCCCGAGAAGCAGCCGACCAGGGCAAGCACCAGGGCAAATGTCGTCACTACGGTCAGGGAAACCGGCATCAGGATCGTTCCGTCATGAAGAAATCGCGGGGCAGGACGGCGGCGCGCCGGAGCGCGCCGCCCGCAGGTCAGGCGACCTTGAAGCTGATGTCGCCGACGCCGTCGACATGGCCTTCCATTGCGTCGCCCTTGACGATCGCACCGACGCCGGCCGGCGTGCCGGCGAAGATCAGGTCGCCGGCCTTCAGCTCGAACAGCTTCGAGAGATAGGAGATCATTTCCGGCACCTTCCAGATCATCTGGTTGAGATCGCCGCTCTGGCGGGTCTCGCCATTGACCTTCAGCCAGATCGCACCCTCGGTCGGATGCCCGACCTTTTCGACCGGGTGCAGCGGGCCGCAGGGCGCGGAGTTCTCGAAGGCCTTGCCGGTTTCCCACGGACGGCCGAGCTTCTTGGCCTCGCCCTGCAGATCGCGGCGGGTCATGTCGAGGCCGACGGCATAGCCGTAGACGCAGTCGAGCGCCTGATCGAGCGGGATATCCGTTCCACCCTTGGAAAGGGCGACGACCAGTTCGATCTCGTGATGCACGTCCTTGGTTTCAGACGGATAGGGGAAATCGTCGCCCTGCATGACCAGCGTATCCGGGTTCTTCTGGAAGAAGAACGGCGGCTCCTTGTTCGGGTCATGGCCCATCTCGATCGCATGGTCGGCGAAGTTGCGGCCGACGCAGTAGATGCGGTGCACCGGAAACAGGGCTTCGCTGCCGACGACGGGCAAGGTGGGGACGGCTGCCGGCTTGAAGACGTAGGCGGCATTGATGGAGGACATGTCGTTCATTATCGCGCTCCTGCGTAATATTCGATGCGTTTTTCAAAGTGTTCGACCGCCGCGGACAGCAGCATTGCCGCCGCGAAGAGGATCATGGTGAGGGCCCAGAAGCGCTCCATGTCGAAGCTGCGGGAATAGAGCTCGAAGAGCTCGCCGTAGCCGATGACGGAGACGAGGATCTGGCCGATGACGACGCCCTTGACGCCGCGGATCGTGCCGATGCGGATGCCGGCCAGAATTTCCGGCAGCGCCGAGAGAAGGATGATCTTGGTGAAGATCGTGAAACGCGACGCGCCGTAGCTGCGCCCCATCTCGATCAGCGAATTCGGCACCTGCATCACCCCTGCCCTGGCGTCGAGCACGATGATCCAGACGGCGAAGAGGAAGACCGTCACGAAGACCGTCGTCTCGCCGAGACCGAAGAGGATCATCAGGATCGGCACGAGGGCAGAGAGCGGTGCGCTGACGAACATGTTGACCCAGAGGCCGAAGATGTTGTCGACGACCCTGAAGCGCCCCATCAGCACGCCGAGCGGCACGCCGATGCCGATCGCCAGCGCCATGCCGAGGATGAAGGAGCGCAGCGTGATCAGCGACGCATTCTGCCACGACCCGGTCTGCACCAGTTCGATACCGGCCGAAAAGATCGAGGTGATCGGCGGGATGAGGAACATGACCTCAAGCCGGCCGACGATTTCCCAGGCAAGCGCCCAGACGATCAGCGAAGCCATCATGGGGACGCGGAATCCGAAGACTGTCATGGCGCGCTACTCCGCATATTGCCTGAGGCCCTGCCAGATCTCCTCGACGACGTCGAGATATCGGGCGTCGCGGCGGATTTCGTCCGGCGTGGCCGTACGGTCGGTCATCGGGTCGATGATCTGCGAGACGCGGCCGGGCCGCGGCGAGAGCAGCACGATGCGGTCGGAGACATAGACCGCCTCCTCGATCGAATGGGTGACGAAGATGAAGGTCTTCTTCTCCATCTCGACGAGGCGCAGCAGATCCTCCTGGAACTTCCGGCGGTTCTGCTCGTCGACGGCCGAGAAGGGCTCGTCGAGCAGCATCACGTCGGCATTGACGGCGAAGGCGCGGGCGATGCCGACGCGCTGGCGCATGCCGCCCGAAAGCTCGTGCGGATATTTTTCCTCGAAGCCGGCAAGGCCCACCTGCTCGATATAACGCCGCGCGATGCGGTGGCGCTCCGCCGAATTGACGCCCTTGAGCTCGAGGCCGAAGCCGACGTTGCGCAGCACCGTCGCCCAGGGCATCAGCGCAAAATCCTGGAAGACGAAGGCGCGCTCCGGACCCGGTCCGGTGACCGCACGGCCGTTGACGCGGATCTCGCCCGAGGTCGCCGGCACGAGGCCCGCGATGATCTTGAGCAGCGTGGTCTTGCCGCAGCCCGACGGTCCGAGCAGCGTGGTCAGCTTGCCGCGTTCGAACTCCAGGTTGATGCCCCGCAAGGCTTCCACATCGCCGTAGTTCTTGCAGATGTCGCGGACTTCGACGACCGCGTCGTCGCTGGTGACGGCCGTCGGTCCGCCGGCCAAGGCCCTGGCAGCGTTTGCCATGTCACTTTCTCCTTTTTTCGGGACGCAGCCAGTGGGTCTCGACATATTGCAGACCCGCGAGCGTCACTGTGGATACCGCGATGATCGACGCCACTGCCGCATACATGTGGGCGTAGTTGGCGACCGAGCGGTGATAGGTGATGAGATCGCCGATGCCGGTCGGCGTGATCAGCAGTTCGGCGAGCATGACGCCGATGAAGCCGGCGGCGATGCCGAGGCGCAGGCCCGCGAAAAGCACGGGCGAGGCATCCGGGATCATGATCTTGAAGATCTGCTGGCGGCGCGACCCCTGGAAGGACCGGCACATGTCGACGAGCGACGGATTGACGTGCCGGATCGCCTTGTAGGAATTGAGCACGATCACCGGAAGCGCCAGCATGATGACGGCGAGCGTCTTGGCGGTGAGCCCGATGCCGTAGACGAAGGTGACGAGCGGCACGAGGGCTGCCATCGGCGCCGCCTGGAGCACGATGAAAACAGGCGCCAGCAGCCATTCCGCCTTGTCCGACAGGCCCATCAACACGCCAACCGCAATGCCGATGGTCGCCGAGATGACGACGCCGAGCACGAGCGGCTGTAGCGTCAGGTAATAGGCATAGACCATCGTGCCGTCGGCCACCATTTCGCCGAAAGCGGAAACGGTTTCCAGGAAGGTCGGGAAGGCGAAGGAAATCGGAACCCGCCCGGCGATCTCCCAGGCGCCGAAGAGGATTGCGAGCGAAACCACGACCCAGAAGGATCGCCGCTCGGCGGCGAACCTTCCGATCGCATCGCCGATGCTTTCGGGAGCCTCTTTCGAGGCCCCCAGCGCACCGTCGATCTTTGGAGATGCGGTCATCTGCATGTCACTTCGTGCCGATCTTTGCGAGGACGGCGTTGAGTGCGGTGAGATCCCAGAAGTCCTCGACCTTCAGGTCCGCGGCCTTGCCCTCGAGCGCGCCCGAAACCGTGTAGAAGTCGAAGTCGTCGCGCGCGGCATCTTCTCCGCCGCCGTTCAGCGGAATGTTCGGCGCGGCTTCGGCAAAATAGGGATCGATGTCGGCGACCATGTCCGGCGTCGCGTCCGGAAGCAGCTTGTACTTCTCGCGCAGTGCCGCGGCCGCCTTCGGATCGGCGGCGACTTCACGCCAGGTCGTCAGGATCGCCTCGACGAGCTTCTGCACGTCTTCCGGATTGGCAGCGAGATAGTCGGTATTGGCAAAGAGCGCCTCATCGGTCGCGGCGACTTCGCCGAGCGGCAGGAAGGCGAACTTGCCGGGCGCCTTGTCCTCGAGCACGCGCTTGCCGGAGGAATCGACGATCGTCGCCTTGACGTTGCCTTGCAGCAGCGCGCCGGTCCTGACTTCCGCGCCCGGCACATAGGCGATGCTCGAATATTTGATGCCGTTCTTGTCGGCCATCAACTGCATGATCGCCTCGGTGCCCGAGCCACGGGAATGAACCGCGATCTCCTGACCGTCCAGGTCCTTCCATTCCTTGTAGAACTCGGTGTTGACCACCGGGTAGAACTGCAGCTTGCTCAGTTGCAGGAAGATGCGGATCGGCGCCTTCACCTTCTGAAGCAGCGCATAGGGTCCGCCGATACCGACATCCGCCTGGCCGCTGACGACGGCCTGGGCGGCGATATCCTCGCTCTTCAGATAGGTGACCTCGATCTCGACGCCCATCTCCTTGGCACGCTCGATGGCCGCAAGCAGATGAACCGATTCCACCGTCGCGATATCGCCGAAGGCGATCCGCATCGGATCGGCATGGGCGAGGCCCGGCAAGGCCGCGGCAGCACAAAAGGCGACGGCCGAGACCGTTGCCCGAATTCGTCTGGCAAACTTCTCCATTTTCACTTCCTCCCGTTGTTTGGGTCTCCTCAAACCCAATTGCAAACCAATCTTGTATTAATCCGATATTGTGTCAACCAATTTTTCGCAAGATGTGCGACGCCAGGAGAGCCGCCACGGACAAAGAACTGGGCGACTTCTCGATTATTTTGTTTATTTTCAGCAAGATAATAAGGAGAGCATGCTCCATATTGTTTTCCGTCTCGTCCGTTGACAAGGCCGCCACCCTCACCTATAACTCAAACCAATTCGAAATTGGTTCAGGTGATTTATGGACGAGCCGACAGATCTCCGGGTGCTGGAAAAACTGAAGGGCTTTCTCGCAACGGCCGAACTTCCCGATGACGGACGACTGCCGCCGGAGCGCGAACTGGCGCAGTCGCTGGACGTCGGACGGTCGGTGCTTCGCAAGGCCCTGGCGACGCTCCAGGCGGAAGGCGTCGTCTGGCGCCATGTCGGCAAGGGCACGTTCACCGGCGACCGGCCGATCGACACGGTCGCCGACATCAACGCGATGGTTCACCGAACCAATCCGCTGGAAGTCATGGGCGCCCGCATCGCCTTCGAGCCGGAAGTCGCCCGCTGCGCAGCGCTCAACGCCACCGGCGCGCAGATCGCGGAACTGCGCACCTGCATGGTCAAGGCACAGCAGGCCCCGACCTGGCGGCTTTACGAACAGTGGGACAACCGCCTGCA
>CAMPIK010000239.1 GCA_946886325.1 uncultured Shinella sp. | reverse complement strand
CGTCGATATGCGCCGCCTCGATATCGAGAAAGCGCCTTGCCCCGACCGCGACCGCGAAACGGGTGAGAAGCCGCATGCAGAAGGCGGCAGCGTCGCCCTTTCCGCCTGCCAGCAGGTCCCTGTCGGCAGCCTCCAGAACCAGCGTCATGCAACGATAATCCCACGCGAAACGACGCGCGGGTTGTAGAGGGCGTGACGGACCGGCGCTGAGGACATTTGTGTCTCCTTCGCCGGCACTATAGGCGGTGGCGAAGCGAGGCGGAAGAACGCCGGCGAGATTGCTCCCGCCGGCGTCCGCGATGACGGGGCATCATGCCCGACCGGCGCATGGCGCCGGTGCCAGACAGGCGACGTGCCATCCTTTTGCGAGGATCGACCGAACCGATACGCCTGGCCGATCCCGCCTGTCACACCCACATCGTGCGTTCGCCGAACGGGGAGTCCTCGTCGAAATTGCCCGTTCCGATCTTGGCACTCTCGCCGGAGAACGACGCCGTCTCGCTCTCTCCGCCGAGCAGGGCCGAGGACGAAGCCTCGGCCTCGAGCGCGGCAAGCTGCGCCTTCAGCGCGGCTATCGCCTGCTCGATCTCGGTGGTGTCCTCGGTCCCGGCGCCTTCCAGCTCCGTTTCCTTGGCGGCGATCTGGGCCTCGAGCTGTGCCTTCTCCGCACTGGACGAACCTGACGTGCTGGTGGAGGAGGTGATGCTCGTGAGGTAGGACAGGGATGAACTCGAAATGGAACTGACCATTTTGTCCTCGTCTCTTTGCTGTTTGCGGGCGTCGATCCGACACGCGCAAGGCTCAGTTCGCCGCAGGACGGAGACGGCGACAAGACGACTTTTCATCCCTCAGGATTTGGCTGGTACTCCGGAAACAATTGAATCGGAAGCACGGCGGGCAGAAGAAAATTGCCTTGGGCGCAGCCATTGTCGTGAATGAGGAAAAATAAAACGAGAATACGTCCGGATGGAGGAAGGATCGTGCAAGCCAATGCAAGACATCGCCATCGATGCACCGAGCCAGCCTGATCAGCCGGCAATCTTCCGCAACATTGCGTTACAACTTGGCCGCCGGCCGCAACATTGGTTGACCAAATTCCTGGCGTCGGATCGGCGCGGAGGCACGCTGCGCAGCGGAGTTGACGGTGCGCGGCGCGTCAAACGGTGCGAATCGCCGCCCCGTTCCCGCTCAAGCCGCCTCGTCGCGCGTGTGGTTGCCCTTGGGGAACTGGCTGGCGATCTCGCGATACCAGTGGCCGCTCTTCTTGACCGTGCGCACCTGCGTCTCGTAGTCGACATGGACGATGCCGAAGCGCATGTTGTAGCCTTCCGCCCACTCGAAATTGTCCATCAGGCTCCAGGCGAAATAGCCGCGCATCGGGAAGCCCTCGTTGATCAGGTCCGCCGTCACGCCGAGATGGCCTGCGACATAGTCGAGCCGCGGCTGGTCATCAACCGAACCGTCCTCGTCGGGACCCATATTGTAGCAGGCGCCGTTCTCGGTGATGTAGCAGTCGGGCAGCGTGTAGGTGGCGTTGAGCTTGCGGACGAGATCGCCGAGCGCCGCCGGAAAGACTTCCCAGCCGATGTCCGTCTTGGTGTCGACGGCGGGCGGGGCCGGCACTGTCGCCGGATAGTCCGGGTGGCGCGTATGGTCGGCATTGACGCGCATCGGGGTGTAGTAGTTGAGGCCCCACCAGTCGAGTTTCTGGCTGATCGTTTCCATGTCGCCGGGCTCGATCGCCGGCATGCGGTCGCCGAGCGCGCTCATGAAGCCTTCCGGATATTCGCCCTTGAAGACCGGGCCGAAGAACACGCCGTTGTGGAAATCGAAGGCGCGATCGGCGGCAGCAATATCCGGCTTGCGCTCCGACCCCGGATAGACCTGGTGCGCATTGAGCACAAGGCCGACCGGTAGCTTCGGCCGCTCGGAGCGGATTGCCGAGACGCCGAGGCCATGGGCGAGATTGGTGAAATGCAGCGCGTGCAGCGCCGCATCCATGTTGCGTTCGCCCGGCGCATGGATGCCGTAGAGATGGCTGAGCCAGACCGAGCACCAGGGCTCGTTGAAGGTAGCGACCGCATCCAGCCGATCCCCGAGCCGCGCGATCACCGTCTTGGCGTAGCGCTGGAAGGCATAGGCGGTGCTGCGTGACGTCCAGCCCCCGTCGCCGGCGAGCATCAGCGGCAGGTCCCAGTGGTAAAGCGTGGCAAAGGCCTTGATGCCGCGCGCCTTCAGCCCGTCGACGAGGCGGTCGTAGAAATCGAGGCCCTTCTCGTTGACCGGCCCGGTACCATCCGGAATGACACGCGGCCAGGCGATGGAGAAGCGATAGGCCGAGACGCCGAGCGACTTGATGAGATCGAGGTCCGAGTCGAGGCGGTTATAGTGGTCGCAGGCGATATCGCCGTTGTGGCGACCGAAGACCCGGCCCGGCATGTTGGAAAACGCATCCCAGATGGACGGCTTGCGGCCATCCGCCTTCGACGCGCCCTCGATCTGGAAGGCGGCCGTTGCAACGCCGAAGGTGAAATCGCCGGGGAAACGGTCTGCGAGGGCTTTGGGATCGGTCATATCGGTCTTCCGGTCTCTTGCGCCCGCCGGTTCCAAAGCGGGCCGATTGTCGGTTCCTTTGCTGCAACGTTGCAGTACTGCCGTGAGGCGGAATGTCAATTGCCAAATTCGACCCATCCGCCGCCACGCAAGGCCTCTTGACTCATCCATAACTCGCCAGCTATGGATTAACTCATAGCTGGCGAGTTATTGATTTCGATGACACCTGATCACGACACCCTGTTCCGCACACTTGCCGATCCGACGCGGCGCGCGCTCTTCGAGCGGCTCTGCCGCGACGGCGACCAGACAGTCGGCGCGCTGACGGCGCAGGCCGGCATCTCGCAGCCGGCGGTCTCCAAACATCTCAAGGTGCTGAAGGAGGCGGGCCTCGTGCGCGACCGCCACCACGGCCGCCAGACGCATTACAGCGCCGAGCCGAGCGTGCTTGCCCCGCTTGCCGACTGGACCCGGCAGATGGCCGGATTCTGGCAAGACCGGCTCGACGCCCTCGAAGACCTTCTCACAAGGATGGACCAATGACCGATATCCGCACCGTCGTCATCGAACGCGACATCGCGCATCCGCCGGAAAAGATCTGGCGCGCGCTGACCGAACCCCACCTGATCGCCGAATGGCTGATGAAGAACGACTTCCGGCCGGACATCGGACACCGCTTCAACCTGACAGGCGAATGGGGCGGCGTGCTGGACTGCGAGGTGCTGGATATCGAGCCCCACCGGACGCTCTCCTATTCCTGGAATTTCACCCACGACGACGCGGCCTTCGACCTCAGAAGCGTCGTGACCTTCACGCTGACGCCGACCGCAGCCGGAACGCACCTGCGCGTCGAACAATCCGGCTTCCGGCCGGAACAGAAACAGGCCTATGGCGGCGCAAAACTGGGCTGGCAGCAGTTCTTGGAGAAGCTGGAAACGCTGGTGGCAGGGCTCGACTGAAGCCGGCGACGCTGACCCCTCGATGGACACACGAACCGAAAAACAACGGTGCGCGGCCCCGCCGGAGCTGCCAATCAGGAGGAAAACGCAATGAACTGGACCGCATGGATTCGCCAATTTCACCGCTGGATGAGCGTCGCCTTCACGGTGGGCTTCATCGCCAATCTGGTGGCGATGAGCGGCGGCGAGGAACCGGCATCCTGGGTCTATCTGCTGGTTCTCGGCCCGCTGTTCATGCTCTTTCCGACGGGAGTTTATATGTTCGTGCGGCCGTATTTCAGCCAAAGAAGCGAAGGCCGAAGGATTTGACGGACTGTATTCTATGGAGTACAGTCCGTTATGGTCCGGATCGAGAAAACGGAGACGTTCGATCGTTGGATGACGCGTCTCAAGGACCGTCGCGCGATTGCGCGCATAACCATACGAATCGACAGATTGGCGTCGGGAAATGCCGGTGACGTGCGCCCTGTCGGGGAAGGCGTCAGCGAACTGAGGATCGACTATGGCCCAGGCTATCGGGTCTACTTTGTTCGACGTGGCAATGTGCTTGTCGTTCTTCTGTGTGGCGGCGAAAAGAACTCCCAGAAGAAGGACATCGATATCGCACGACGGCTGGCACGAGAATGGAAGGAAGCAGACAATGACCCTCTCGACGACACCTTATGACAGCGCGGAATATCTCGACAGCGAAGAGGCAATTTCGGAGTACCTGACCGCAGCATTCGAGACCGAAGACCCTGCCTTCATCGCGCAATGCCTTGGTACGATCGCCCGCGCGCGCAACATGAGCCAGCTTGCCCGCGACGTGGGCATGAGTCGTGCCGCGCTCTACAAGGCGTTGAGTGGGCAGGGCAATCCGGAGTTCGGAACCATCATGAAAGTGATGCAGGCGCTCGGGATCAGGCTGACGGCGGGTGTGGCGGCGGAGAGAGAAAAAGTAGCTTAGCGACGGTTCGCCATCGGACCCGATATTGCGATCGGCTGGATGGCAGTCGTCTGAACAGTCTCAAGAATTTTCCATCCCGATGTCGGATCGGCATCCCCTCGCCCGTCCTTGGCTCATCCACAGAGCAAACCAAAGGATTGAGATCATGCCCAGTACCATTCGTCTTCACCGCGTTTTCGCCACCAGCCCGGACAAGGTCTACCGCGCCTTCATCGAGGCCGATGCGGTTGCCAAGTGGCTTCCGCCGAACGGCTTCCTGTGCACCGTGCATCACATGGAACCGAAGGTCGGCGGGGCGTTCCGGATGTCGTTCCGCAACTTCACCACCGGCCACAGCCACGCCTTCGGTGGCACGTTCCTGGAACTCGTTCCGGGCGAGAAGGTGCGTTATACGGACACGTTCGAGGATCCGAACCTGCCCGGCGAAATGGAAGTCACGGTGACGCTGACCAAGGTGTCGGTCGGCACCGAGGTCCATATCACGCAGGCCGGCGTGCCCGACCTCATCCCCGCCGAGGCCTGCTATCTCGGCTGGCAGGAATCGCTGCGCAATCTGGCGAAGGTCGTCGAGCCGGATATCCAGCA